>CAZIIZ010000632.1:0-2209 GCA_964539225.1 uncultured Hyphomicrobiales bacterium
AATTGTATTTCGCTCGACTTTACAAATATGAATAGCAAATATCAATTTTATCAAGTTACGTATCAATTTGCCAAAACCGCACCTGAACCGAATGAATTGAGCATTTCTGCGATAAAATCAGAATATTTGCCTAACGCGGAATTTAGTCTATTTGAGACCAAAGAAATGAATCAAGATTTATTGAATGGAGATGAAGACATATTATCATTCCGACTCAGGAATCTTTCGCTCAGACGAACAATTGATTCGTTAAAAATACATACTGTGGTTACTAATCAAGCGACCGAAATTGACAAATACGACAGTACTTTATACAAAGTATTACCGAATACCGATATTAATATGAATACAAATCTAATTACCGACAATTATCCTCTCGGAATTGCTCTACAAACCGAAGCAAAAAATCTTAATGGATATGATTTATTTAGCTTTAATAATACATTATTGCACTCGCAAAATTTTCTAAAAGATACCGAGATGCCGGAAATTATATTGGAAGTTGACGACCACGTAGTGCAAAATGGCGAATATATACCTCTTCTACCTAAATTCCGAGCCTATATCAAAGACAATTCTCCGAGAGTAATTACCGGGGAAAGTAATTTGAAAGTGAAGGTTAATTCTTATACCGTTACTAATTCTAATTGTCATGATTATCAATTCATATCGCATCCTAAAGGTAGCGAAATAAAAGCAGAATTAATATTTGCACCAGACACGTTAGTAGAATTCGACGATAATATTATCAGATTATTCGCCGAAGATGCTAATCAAAACAGAGACACTGCATTTTACAAGCTAATTGTAAGCAGAAGAGGAGAATTCAAGCAATTATCAATTTATCCGAATCCATTGCAAGTAAATTCTACTATTGAATTTGATTATGCTGCACCTAAATTAGGTGGCTATGCTAAAATTGATATTTTCAATTATTCAGGGCAAATAATTAATTCATATTCGATGAGTTTGAATATTGGCAAAAACCAAATTCCGATAATCGTTACAGACCAGAATAATGCACAATTAGCTTCGGGAATCTATTTTTACAGAATATCTATTCAAAATTCGGAAATTTACGTAGATCCGATAACGGATAAATTCATTATTGTCAGATAATTTTCTTAAATTAGTATTCCGTTTGTTTGACATAAAAATTGAGTTATTAAAGTGGCAAAAAGTAATGATAAATCTGGAAGCAAAGTAAAAACCTTTTTTAAATGGTTTTTCTATTTGATAATGGGAGCTTTCGTCGGTTCGGTTTTAATAGTAGTTCTTTATAAATTTATACCTGTTCCCGTTACTCCGTTAATGGTAATTCGAGTAATCGAAGGAGCAATTGACGGCAAAAGCGTCGGAATTGACAAGGATTGGGTATCGTATGAAGATATTTCTCCGAATTTCTTTCGTGCTGTAATTTCATCTGAAGACGGTCGATTTCTGCGTCACGGTGGTGTTGATTGGAAAGCAGTAGATGCAGCGAAAAAATATAATGAACGGCAAAAAGGCGGTAAACTCCGTGGAGCAAGTACAATCACCATGCAAACTGCTAAAAATGCCTTTCTTTGGAACGGTAGGAATTATATCAGGAAAGGTATGGAATTGTATTTCACCTATCTTATAGAAGCCGTATGGGGCAAAAAACGTATCCTCGAAGTGTATGCGAACATTATCGAAATGGGAGATGGCGTTTATGGAATAGAAGCCGCCTCGCAAAAGTATTTCGGCAAATCAGCTAAAAACTTAAGTAAAAAAGAAGCTGCCGCAATTGCAGCGGTCTTACCAAATCCACGCAGATGGTCGCCGGCTGCTCCTACTAAATATATCCAGAAACGCATCAGATTTATTTCCGGTCGTTTGACTTCAATAGCTTTACCGAAAGATTAACAGATGAATGCAAATCAAACTCCGATGATTCGACAATACTTGCAGATAAAACAAAAAAATCCAGATGCGATTTTACTATTTCGTATGGGAGATTTTTTCGAAACCTTTATGGAAGATGCCGAAATCACGGCGAAAGTATGCGGAATAACTTTAACTAAACGCAATAGCGGCTCGGATAACCCAAATTTAGCCGGATTCCCGCACCATCAGTTAGATGTGTATTTGCCCAAATTAGTCAGAGCCGGATATAAAGTAGCGGTTTGTGAGCAATTAGAAGATCCGAAATTAGCCAGAGGCATAGTTAAGCGAGGAGTAGTCGAAG
>CAZIIZ010000633.1:0-2208 GCA_964539225.1 uncultured Hyphomicrobiales bacterium
TACTTAATCTCAATTAATATCGGCGACGAAAAAGTCGTAGGAATAATTGATGTAGATAAATAATTAATTATTGAGAATGGCTCACTAAAGCCCAAAAACAATTCAACCCTTTCATTATGGTAAACATGGTGAAAGGGTTTTAAAATTATATAGATGTTCAATTGATTAATTAATCCCAAACTTTTCTAAAAATACGTAATCAATATCAATCAACTTTTAGATATATTTTGTAAATAGTGCGTTTTTATTTTACTCTTGCTATTACGTACTCTTCCAGCAACTCTGTAAGAGTTGTACATATTTTATTTTTATTATGCTTGATATCAAAAGTTATCTTAGATCTTTATATATACATATTACGTAAAATTGGAAAAGTTTGGGATTAATCTTGGAAATAAAAATATTTATTAATAATGAAATGTGGAATTATATCTTTGCAAATGGAAATAATATTATTATATTGCATACGATTAAATATATAGAATAATAAACATTTAGAAAGATGCTTGTATGAAATTATTGACCCAATCATTTATTGTGTTTTTGCTCGTCGCAACTACATTATTTGCACAGCCAAATACTATTACCTACCAAGGCGTATTGACAGATAATTCCGGAGCATTAATTACTGGAAATCAAAGTATAACTTTTGCACTTTATAGTACTTCGACTGGAGGTACAGCGTTATGGACTGAAACTCAGGATGCCGTAACTGTTACGAATGGATTATTCCAAGTGGAATTAAATTCGGTAAATGCCAACTGGAGCTTTGCAAATTTTTCAGGTTCGATGTGGCTTGAGATTATCGTTGGCTCAACTACTTTAACTCCTCGAATTGCTTTTACTGCCGGAGGATATAGTTTAGCCGGAAAAGCTACAAGTCTGCAAATTGCAAGCGGAGCTGGAGAAGGTAAAGTATTAACTTCTGATTTAGATGGAAATGCACGCTGGGCTAATGCTTCCGGTCTTACTAATTTCACAGAATCCAATTATACTTATACTGAAAATGCAACTGATTATTACGGAGCAAAATTACTTGCTAAAAATGGCGCTCAAACCGATGTAGATCTTGTTCTTACACCCATGGGTAGCGGTGCATTAATAGCTAATCAGCCGGATGGAAATAATTACGGAGGCGGTGGCAATAAAAGAGGAGCTTCTGCAGTAGATTTGCAGATGATTAGAAATGTGAAAGAGCAAGTTGCAAGCGGTACAAGGGCAACAATAAGTGGTGGATCTGACAATACCGCCAGCGATATCAATTCAACGGTAGGCGGTGGATCTGACAATGCCGCCAGCGGCGAAAATTCAACTGTTAGTGGTGGCATTTATAATACCGCCAGCGGATTCTCTTCAAGTGTAGGCGGTGGATCTGACAATACCGCCAGTGGAGATTATTCATTTGCAGCCGGTCATTACAATCAAGCCCAATCTTATAGTGAAACAGTTCTTGGAATCTTTGCAACAATTGCCGACGGTACTGCTGATTATCGAGTAGCTACCGATCGTTTATTTGCAATAGGCAATGGTACATCAGATGCCAGAAGAAGTAATGCCTTGACTATATTTAAAAATGCTAACACTACTATCGGCGGTTCGCTTACTATAAATGGCAATGGCACAAGCTATGCTTTCCCAACTGACCTAGGCACAAGTGGGCAATATTTAAAAACCAATGCTGACGGTACTACTGCTTGGGCTGCTGCGGGACTTACTAATTTCACAGAATCCAGAAATACAACTGCTCCTAATTATACTAAACCTGCTCATATCCTTGCCGCTACCGGTACAGGTAATGATTTAGATATGGTAATCTCTCCCAAAGGTACCGGTGCCGTTTTAGCAAACCAACCGGACGGAACTAATACTGGTGGTAACAAGAGAGGTATTTATGCAGTTGATTGGCAAATGAGTCGAAATGCTCCTGAAAAAATTGCTTCCGGCGACTATTCCACTATTTCCGGAGGAAGCTCGAATACTGCTTCAGGAGCTTGTTCCGCTATTTCCGGTGGTTGGAGAAATACAGCATCCGCAATTAATTCTGTCGTATCCGGCGGTGGTTCGAATACTGCTTCGGGAATTAATTCAGTCGTTTCCGGTGGTGAGGCAAATAGTGCATTAGGTCTCAAGTCCTCAGTTTTCGGTGGGATGAGTAATATCGCATCAGGAGATTATGCCGCTGTTTCGGGTATGAATAACACCGCTCTA
>CAZIIZ010000634.1:0-2206 GCA_964539225.1 uncultured Hyphomicrobiales bacterium
AATGATCTTTACTTCATCCGGCTCGCCTCGAAGTATCAAATTTTCACCGCGAACGATGATAGTTGAATCGAACTTATTATCGATCAGCCTTAAATAACTATCGTTTAGTCCTAATAATGTAGGAATTTCAATATCATTTAGTTTTATTTTTTTTTCTGTTAATTCCATCTTTCCTCTTCAATTCTATACGTATGCAAATTTACTAATAATATTTTGAAAATCATTATACTAAAATAATCGTGTGAGAAAATTCTGCAACCGTTCTAATCAGTTATATTAAAAGAGCAGAATCGTAATTCTGCTCTTTTATAAAAAACCCATTTATTTGTTGCCGCTTTTATTCAGCATTGTTACTGCTAAGTCCGTTTTGCACTACGCTTCCACCATTGAGGATTTCGCGAACTTTGATTTCTACTTCTTTGTAAACGTCGGGGTTGTCCATTAGTATTTTTTTCAATCCGTCTCGTCCTTGGGCTCTTTCCTTGCCGAATGAATACCACGAACCGCTTTTTACTACTATTCCGTATTCAGTCGCTACGTCGAGCATATCGCCGACTTTTGAGATACCTTCGTTGTACATGATGTCGAATTCTACTTCTTTGAATGGCGGAGCAACTTTGTTTTTCACAATTTTAACTTTCACTCTGTTGCCGACTATGTCTTGTCCTTCTTTGATAACTTCTTTTCTGCGAATATCAATTCTGACAGAAGCATAGAATTTCAAGGCATTACCGCCTGTAGTAGTTTCTGGATTACCGTAAATAACGCCGATTTTACTTCTCAATTGATTCGTAAACATAACGCAAGTATTCGATTTGCCGATAGCAGCGTTCAATTTACGCATTGCTTGGCTCATTAAGCGTGCTTGTGAACCCATCTGAGCGTCGCCCATATCGCCTTCGATTTCTACTCTTGGGGTCAATGCAGCTACTGAATCCACTACAATAATATCAATAGCGTTACTGCGTACTAATGTTTCAACGATTTCTAATGCTTGCTCGCCGAATTCCGGTTGCGATAAGAGCAAATTATTCAAAATCGACTCCGAGGCGTTGGGCATAATTAATATCGAGAGCATGTTCTGTATCGACGAATGCTGCCATACCGCCCTTTTTCTGTGCTTCGGCAATTACGTGAAGACAGATAGTAGTTTTACCGGAAGATTCCGGTCCATAGATTTCTAATATTCTGCCGCGAGGCACTCCGCCGATGCCGATAGCAGCATCTAAGGACATACAGCCCGTAGGAATGAAGTCGATATTTACTACGTGCTTATCGCTAAGACGCATAATCGAACCCTTGCCGTGTTGCTTCTCGATTTGTTCCATCGCTAATTTTACAGCTCTTAGTTTTTCCTCTGCAATAGTAGGAATCAATGTTTCCGCTTTGCCTTCTGAATTTTTTGCCATAATACGTGTCTCATTTATTTATTATACAATTTGTGCAATCTATTATACTGCAAATTAGTGAAATTATCTCGAATATCAAAGTAGAGAATTTAATATATCATTTACTAATAAATGATATATTAAATTTTCCTGCAAATCAGAGCTTTGGCATCGCTATTATCCAATTGGATGAAAAATATATAATTCTCGCCGCCGTCTGCGATGCCCATTTTTTTGCGAATATCAGCCACGGAAAGTTGGAAATTGCGAATGCTTATATTTGCTTTTTTGTCGGGTAAGTGTTTTAAGATTGATTTTTTATCTACTTTCTCAACTGCGATTATTTCAAATTTACGACCGGGAAAATCGTTAATCATTCTGTCCGAAGTGTATAGATGGGTATTGCCGGAAATGGAGTGAATTGAATATTCAGTAGCTATTTCGTTCCAAAATCCCAATTTCATCAGCGAAGCATTTGGTTCATAGAGAAAATTTAGCGGAGCTGAATATTCTGTTTGAATTGATGATTGGCGAGTAAATGAGCTAATCGTTTCGATGCCTTTTGAGAAATCTACAGCGAAATATGAAATGGATGAATCAGAATTGAAGTCAATTAGGAATAGTAATTCTTTGCATTCATTCTCGACCGAGATAATATGCACTTGAGATACAAATTCCAATTGATTTATAGCTCGAGAAATATCTAATAGGGGAGAGGTTTTGATTAGTATTTTTGGTTTAACTTCTAAACCGGAATAATATATCGACTCCACAATTTTGATAGGATTCGGCAAAGTATCTTCGAGGAAATATGTCTT
>CAZIIZ010000635.1:0-2199 GCA_964539225.1 uncultured Hyphomicrobiales bacterium
CGAATATATAATAATCGTCGAAAATATCTGTGATGTGAAGCATACCTTCAGCATAAATTTCGTCTAAAGTAACGAAAATACCAAAATTCATAACGCCGGTAATTGTACCGTTGAACGAGCGACCGATATTCTTTTTCGCCAACATTGTTTGAGCTAATTTAGTGGAAGCACGTTCGGCTTCCATAGCAACTCGTTCGCGAGCTGTACAATGTTCTCCAATACCTGATAATTGATTAGCGATTTGCTTAATTCGATTAGCATTCGGTTTCTCGGCGTTGTATTCCTTCAATAGCCTATGAATCAGCAAATCCGGATAACGACGAATAGGAGACGTGAAATGAGTGTAATCCTCGAATCCTAAACCGTAATGCCCGATGTTGTCATCAGAATATTCGGCTTTGGGCATCGAGCGTACCAAAATCTGATTAACAATTGGTTCTTCCGGAGTGCCGTTGAAAGCAGCAAGTAAAGCATTAATATCTTTTGATGATTTAATCTCAAAATTATGCTTCGGTCCGAGCATCTTTAAAAATTCTAATGATGACTTCAATTTATCAGGTAAAGGTTCCGCATGCACTCTATACAAAAACGGTAACTCTTCTTTGAGTTTATATTTTATCGAAATCTTTTTGATATGTTCGGCTACAGTTTTGTTTGCTAAGAGCATACATTCTTCGACCAATTGAGTAGCTGGAATAGAGGTTTTAAGCATAGCTTCAATCGGACTTTTGTTCTCATCCAATTTGAATCGCACTTCTACTGTCTTGAAATCTATACCGCCACCAGCGAATCGTTTTACTCTTAATTTCTCTGATAAATTATGCAATTGCATAATTAAATCGCAATGTAAGCCGGCACCGTCTTCGATAATTTTCTGAACTTGCTCGTAAGCGAATCGTTTAACGCTCTTGATAACGGATTCACGAATTTCGTAATTAATTACATGCATATTCGAATCAATTTCCATCATGACTGTATAAGCCAAGCGTACTCTATTCGGCTTGAGTGAACACATTTCATTGGATAATTCTTCGGGAAGCATCGGAATCACTTGATCGACTAAATAAGTAGAATTTGCTCTTTTAAGTGCCTCGATGTCTAAAGCTGTTAACTCCGTAACATAATGGCTTACGTCTGCGATATGGACACCAAGGAATAAATTCCCGTTTTCTAAAGTTTCCAACGATAATGCATCATCGAAATCTTTGGCATCAATTGGATCAATCGTGATTATTTCTTTTTGACGCAAATCTAATCTTTTAGCAATTTCAGCACTGGATACTTTTTTTGCAGATTCTTTAGCTTGCTCCATTACGACATCAGAAAAGTACGGTACTAAGTTGAATTCTCTAAGTATTGCCCCGAATTCAACGTCAGGATTACCGCTTTGCCCCATAATATCCACAATCTCTACTTGCGGACTTTTTTGAGGATTGTCCCACGATAAAAACTTCGCATGTACTTTATCGCCAGGAGTAGCATCTTTAAGTTTATCGTTCGGTACTAGAAAGTCAACTTGATACTGAGGATCGTCCGGCACTAAGAAATAGAAACTGCCGTCGAATTCAATATTTCCGATGATACGTCTTTCTTGGCGTTGCATTATTCGAATCACTTCGCCTTGATATTTTTTATCTTTTTTGGAAGCTAATAATTTTACAACGACAGTATCGCCATCTAAGGCAGTAAACATATTTTTCCGTTTAATCACGATTTTTTCAATATGAGGCAAATTCGATTCGACCGTACCTCTATCGTCTTTAATTCTCAATATACCGATAATTTCCGAAGAAGCATTATCCGCTAAGGAATACTTTCTACGACTGGTTTTTTGCAAAATTCCTTGCTCCATTAAGTCCTGTAATGCTTCAACCAATAAAGGATAGTGAGGCGAACTGGATTTAATTCCAACAGTTTTCGAGATTTCGCTCATTTGTAGCGAAACGTCCTTTTTAGCGAATATTTTTAATACGCTATCGGTGATTGCTTGCTTCTTCATATTATTAGCTTTCTTATTCTTTATCTTTACGGACAATATTCCATATTGCCATCTTCACTTCTTCAATATTAGTACCCATTACAGCTGAAATCAGATATACAGGAGTATTAGGCTCTCTGAATTTTAATTTCTTTAATGTCTTTACGTAATCTAGATCGGAAGAGCACACGTCTGAACTCCAGTCACATTCAGAAATCTCG
>CAZIIZ010000636.1:0-2198 GCA_964539225.1 uncultured Hyphomicrobiales bacterium
CAAAAACGTTTTAACTTGTGCTTTGTTGTGCGAAAATTAAATAATTAAGATAATATAAAACCTTCTCGATGACTAATGAAATTTATCTTTTTATTATCTATTATTTCGTTCATACTTATATTTAATACAATTAGTAGTTTTGATTACAATTATTAATATGACGCAAATATATTTTTCAAGTCGTGTATCAAGAGTTAGGCATTATTAATATGGTCATAGATTTTCAGACAAATACTGTGCAACTCTTACTGAATTGAGGGAAGTTGGAGTTGCACTCTTTTTAAATATTAAAAGACTTGTATCATAATAGGTATCAAGATTTGGAGTAATCCTATAACTTTTGAATTCATATTACGTAAAATTGGAAAAGTTTGAGATTAATTATTTCATTTCCGATAAGTATCATTGATAATAAATCACGCAAATACTTACACTTTTTCTTCTATATATTCGTTTAAAATTCGATTAATAATTTTACTAATAATTTTCAGAAAAATAAACGGAGACACTTATGGTTGATATTAATAGAATACAAGAAGCGATCAAAGCTCAAGGTATGGACGGATGGTTGTTTTATGATTTTCATAATCGCGATGCTATAGCAGCTCGCATTCTCAAAATGGACACTAAGAGATTCGCTTCTCGCAGATGGTTCTATTATATTCCAGCCGAAGGAGTGCCGCAGAAATTAGTTCATAAAATCGAACCTTGGAGATGCGACCATTTGCCGGGCGATAAAAATGTATATTTACCTTGGCAGCAGCAACATGAATTATTAAAGAATTTACTTGGCGATGCTAAAAATGTAGCGATGCAGTATTCACCAAATAATTCTATTCCTTATATCTCTATCGTGGACGCAGGAACTGTGGAATTGGTTCGTAGCTTTGGAGTGGAAGTAGTGTCGAGTGCGAATTTAGTATCAATCTTCGAATCGCATTTAACTCCTGAAGACATCGAAAGCCATATTACTGCCGGAAAAGTAATGCAAATGGTGAAAGATTCTGCATTTAAAGAAATAGCTCGCAGACTTAAAGCAGGCGAAAATCCTACTGAATACGAAATCCACAGATTTATGCTCGATATTATGGCTGAAAATAATATGCTATGCGAAGACGGACCAATCGTAGCCGTGAATGAACATGCAGGCGATCCGCACTTCGAGCCAACTCCTGAGAATAGCCACAAAATCAAAGATGGCGATTTAATCCTTATTGACCTTTGGGCGAAAAAGAATTTACCGGGAGCGATTTACTACGATATTACTTGGATGGGCTATGCAGGCGATACCGTGCCGCAGAATATCGAAGATATTTTCCAAGTGATTCGCCAAGCTCGCGATACTGCTCATAAAATGGTAGCCGACAGCTTCGCAAACGGAACAGAAATTCACGGTTGGGAAGTTGATGATGCTTGCCGCAAAGTAGTAATTGATGCCGGATATGGTGAATATTTCATACACCGCACGGGGCATAATATTGCGGAAGAAGTTCACGGTAATGGAGCTCATATCGACAACTTAGAAACTAAAGACGATCGCAGAATTCTGCCCGGCACTTGTTTTTCTGTAGAACCAGGAATCTATATGCCAGAGAAATTCTTAGGCTTCCGCACAGAAATCGACGTTTACATCACCGACGAGGGCGAAGTAAAAGTAGAAGGTGCTATCCAAGAAAAAATGTTGCCGATTTATACTTTAGTATAAATTAGTTCAAACTTTAGATGCTCAACATATTTATAAACCTTCCGCAGATTACTTAATCCGGCGGAAGGTTTTGTTTTTAAGACCGCAATTAACTATGAAGCAACATTATTTCTCAAATATTATACAAACTAAAAAAGATTAAGATATAAAGTATATTTGCTTTTGGCGATTTTTTCGTAATTTCGTATAACTATAAATATATAAAAATAATTGCGGAATATATGCTATGATAGATTTAAGAAGCGATACGGTTACTAAACCGACAGACGAAATGCGAAAAGTAATTGCTCAGGCTGAAGTAGGCGACGACGTGTGGGGCGACGACCCGACAGTAATCAAATTGCAAAATTTAATCTGCGAATTAACCGGAATGGCGGCTTCGCTCTACGTACCGTCCGGCACTATGAGCAATCAAATTGCAATCGCTTCGGCTACTAATTCAGGCGACGAAATCATCTGCGAAGGCTCAGCTCATATAGTTAAGTATGAAGTT
>CAZIIZ010000637.1:0-2190 GCA_964539225.1 uncultured Hyphomicrobiales bacterium
ACTATAAATTAAACTACTTATGTATTTGACAAATTCCTGCATATCTGCGAAATCCGCTTGAACTTCATCGGCAATGAGAGTTACGAAATCATCATAATCACTTTCTTGCCTTTTATCGTAAGCATTGCGATAGATTTTGCCGTACTTTAACGGAATGATACCAGTTTTAATAAAGTTCAGATTGAACCAGCCAAGCAATTGTTTATGTTTCGATGTTGTGAAGTCGAATTTTAAGGCTAAAGCACTTACCGAATAAAATATTGAATAATAAATTCGGTTTTCAGCATTAAAAAGGAAATTTCCATCTATAGCAGAGCTTGCTTCCTCGGCTGTAGTTTTAGCTCGCTGAAGCCTATATTAAATTCAATCTTCCTTATTATACGGCATAGAATACCGCAGAATTTTTTACTTTTTCTCTGAATGGTGTGATAGGACTGTCAATATCCGATTGCAAATAAATCTTTGCATCAATCAGATAACCATATTTCAATTCAACATCGTATATGTCTGATTTGATTTTCCTTTTTTCTTGCCAAGATAGTTCTCGGTCGAAAGCTAACAAAATATCAATATCGGAATCTTCATTCCAAGTATCATTATTCCGCGATCCGAAGAAGTAAATCCCTTTAAATCCGCCATAAGTTCGTACAATAACGTTCTTTAATTCTTCGATTAAGGCTTTAACTTTACTGTTATTCATATCATTATTCCTTTTGTAAATTCAACTATTATAACGACAAAGTTCACAAAAAATTGCTTTTGTGAGTTAGATGCAGTACATCTTGTCTTTTTCATTGTTACAATTCATCGGATGAATATCTATCGGATTACCATTAAATGCGGAGTATGGATTTTGCCGAGGCTGGAAGATTGAGTCCGGTTGCTACTAACTATTCTTTTAATCCAGTATCGTTTTTATTCTAATAATTTGGTATAAACAATATCACCGATACTGTTATAATTTAGGATTTTGTTTTGACAATTAAAATACTTAGTTTCAATTGAATTGCCATCCGAATTTGGAAATGATAAAATATTATCTTCATCAAAGACAAATTTTAAACCAAAGGGATCGTTAGAATTATCGATAGAAATATAGTAAATCTCCTTAATTTGATTTTTTACAATATTTTTAAAATAATCTAATTTTGTAACTTCGTAATATTCTAATGCAAAATCTTCATTTAATTCTGTCTTCATCCACTTATGAATTCGACTATCAAATTGATTACCCTCAAAATATATTTTGGGTAGTTTTTCAATAGATATTTTCGGACTCCATAAATTATTTAAATCTGCTCCGACAATAATTAATTTATCTGAAGATTCTGATAGAACCAATCCAATTCTTATGTCAATTTGAGAAAAAGACTCTTCTCCGTATGGTGGGAATACAATTAAAAATAGACGTTCTATTGTTTTGTTTTTAAGCAGCATTAAATTACTATTAGTCATCATTTTAAAACTTTGCATAAATTAACAATTTTGAGAGTTTTAGCATCGGCAAAATCAGATAATGCCTTGTTCGCTAAATCAGCTAATATTCCAACTGTCTGATCAATTTTAGCATCAAATACTATTTCGCTTTCTAAGTCTTGTTCCCAAAAGTAAGCAATATCGGTTTGCTGATTAATCGGCAAAGTGCTTACTCTCTGCATTACATTTTCCATTTGAGCTATCATTTCTTTTTCCATTAATTTATGAATAATGTATATGCACAAACGATTATTGGTTCAATATATTTTTATTACTTTCTCCTGTAGTCCACACATATAGGTCATCATGATTGGATTACCATTAAATGCTGAGTATGGACTTTGCCAAGGCTGGAAGATTGAGCATTTTGTTAGATGTCCTACATCTCGCAGATGTAGGACATCTAAGCACTTACTATTATGCCATTACGTTTAGATGGCCAATATTTGGCAGGTGTAGGACATTTTGCCGCTTTCTATTACTGCTCACTAGCGATATCTGTACTATATTAGGATAAATATAATTATATATTTGTTAATGGAATTGTGAAATGGAATTGGCTGCCCTTGTTAATTTCGCTTTCCACCCAAATAGTTCCGCCTTGGCGTTCTACAAATTCTCTGCACAGAATCAAGCCTAAACCGGTTCCAGTCTCTTGTTTCGTTCCTGCTGTAGATGTACTACTTTCCAATTTGAACATATTCTTGATGTTTG
>CAZIIZ010000638.1:0-2184 GCA_964539225.1 uncultured Hyphomicrobiales bacterium
GTCCCATACTTCCGGCAGGGAATTGCCCTTGGTCGTACAGTTCTTGAAGTCCGTCAGCAGTAATATTTCTTACGCCTTCTTCGTTTGGTTTTTTATAATTAATATAGACTTGGTCTGCATCGGTAGAGATTAGGAATAAATCTACATTCAATTGAGCTGCTAACAAAGCCGATGAACGGTCTTTATCAATCACAGCCTCAGAACCGAAGATTTGTCCGTCTTTTTTGATAACAGGCACGCCACCACCACCTAAAGCGATAGTAACGATATCAAGTCCAATAATTTTTTTCAAAATTTCTAATTCAAGCACTTCTTTTGGTTCTGGAGAAGCCACTACTCTGCGGTATCCGCGAGAAGAATCTTCTACAATATCCCAACCCAAAGTTGCTTGCTTTTCTTCGGCTACTTCTTTAGAATAGAAGGGACCGATTGGCTTTGCGGGTTTCTTGAAAGCGGGGTCGTTGGCATCGACTTCTACCATTGTCGGCAATGTAATTACTTCGCGAGTTAGTCCTAATTGTCCTAATTCGTAATACATTGCTCTCTGAAGCAAATAGCCGATTTCGCTCTGAGTAGTAGCTACACACATATCTAAAGTGTGAGTATATACTTCGTTAGAGGCTCTTTCGCTTCTCAATAAAGCAGCTCCGGCTTGAGGTCCATTACCATGAGTAATGACTACGTTCCAGCCCTGCTCTATCATTTTGGCTATTGCTTTTGCGGTAGCGTGAGCATTGGCGAGCTGTTCCTCTATGGTACCGCGCTCGCCTGCTCTAATCAATGAATTGCCACCAACTGCTATTAAAGCTGTTTTAGACACAGTTTATTCCTTATTTTTTCATCAATTGATAAACGATTGCTTTTTGTACATGCAATCTGTTTTCTGCTTCGTCGAACACGATAGATTGAGCTGAATCAACAACGCTATCAGTTACTTCGTCGCCTCTGTGGGCTGGTAAGCAGTGCATGAAGTAAGCATCTTTGTTAGCCATTGACATTAAATTATCATTTACTTGGTATGGCATGAAGATTTTTTTACGAGCGGCTGCTTCTTCTTCTTGACCCATTGAAGCCCATACGTCAGTATAGATTACGTCTGCACCTTGGCAAGCTGTTTTTGGATCGTGGATTACTTGGATTTTCGCACCAGTTTCTTTAGCTGCTTCAACTGCATCATTATATGCAATCAAATTCGGCTCAAATCCTACTGGACAGTTAACAGTTACGTCAACGCCTAATCTAGCACCAGCATCCATTAATGAGTGAGCTACGTTATTACCGTCGCCTACGTAAGTTAATTTCATACCGCTTAAATCGCCATTTCTTTTTTCGTAAATGGTCATGAAGTCAGCCATAGCTTGGCAAGGGTGAGAATAATCAGTCAAACCATTGATTATCGGAATATTCGCATATTTAGCCATATCAACTACTATGTTATGACCAAAAGTACGAATCATAATGCCTTGAACCATTCTCTCTAAGTTCTTAGCTACATCGTGAACTGATTCACGTTTGCCAAGGCTGATTTCGTTAGGTGATAAATATAGAGAATAGCCGCCTAATTGCTGAATACCAATGTCAAAGCTGGTACGAGTTCTTAGAGATGGTTTCTCGAAAATTAAAGCTAATGCTTCGCCTTTTAATGCTTCGGAATATTTCTTTCTGTCAGCTTTCATGTCGATAGCTATTTTGAAAGTGTTAATTATTTCTTCTTTTGTTAAATCAAGTACTGATAAGAAGTCTTTTTTCATTGCTTTCTCCAATTAAAATTATTAAAAATATAAACAATCAAGTATATACTAAATATTACTTTTCTATTTTTTCGTAAAAGATTATTCTTCTCTAAATGCCGCAATTTTGGATATTTGTACGTATTATGTATGATAAAACGCTCGGCGTACGAGTTGTGTAAACTTGGGATAGTTAAATCAAATGGGTGCGTCTGTCTGGTAGTGTTTGAATTGAGTGATTTTACTTGCACGATTTTTCGGAATGTTTGGCATTAGGCACTCACAACCCTCTTCTGAAAAGAAGCTGGTAATTATGCAATATGTCAAATGTTTAAACTTCATTTTCAATTATTCCATTTCCAAAAATGCAATATATGGAAAAAAAACGGTAATATAAAATTATTTTTTAACTACTTGAAAAATTTACGAGATATTAAATCTTATTTCGCTCATT
>CAZIIZ010000639.1:0-2178 GCA_964539225.1 uncultured Hyphomicrobiales bacterium
TTGAAAACCTATCGGAAGCTGAGATTAAAGAAAGAATACAATCGTTTATCGATTTGTCTACGTTTTCGTTTTCATTATAAGATACTTATACCAATAATATTATAATCCAAAATATCTCATCCCCTCCCCAACCCCTGTCCTGTAGATAGGGATTGGGGAGAATAAAATTTAATAGACTATTATATATTTATTCGTTTGTTTAAGTTCTTCCAAAAGTAAACAAACGAATAAATATCAACATTAAACATTATCATTGCCCAAAATTGTTATTTTTAAAAAAAATCTTATGCTTGAATTACCTCCTTGTCCCAAATGTAACTGTGAATATACTTATCAAAGTGATAGTTTATTAGTTTGTCCCGAATGTTTCTACGAATGGAATCCTGATGATGCAGAATCTGCAAAGGATGATTTTAGCATCAAAGTTATTGATTCTAATGGTAATGAGCTTCACGATGGTGATAGCGTAATCGTAATCAAAGATTTACCTGTAAAAGGAGCTCCCAAAGCTATTAAAGCCGGAACAAAAGTAAAAAACATTCGCCTAGTCAATGGTGATCATAATATTGACTGCAAAATTGATGGATTTGGTTCTATGGCATTAAAATCTGAATTTGTAAAAAAAGCATAGACTACTTAATGAATATATTCCAAAATATACCAATTGATTTAAGCAACGAAATATTTGAAGATATTTTTTTGTCTCCAAACTTAAAGATTGAAAGGATTGTATCCGACGGTCATTCATCACCTAATGATTTTTGGTACGACCAAGATCAGAATGAATGGGTAATAGTTTTGCAAGGATCTGCAGAATTAGAATTTGAAGACAAAACGATTTCTCTCGTTGTTGGCGATTACGAATTAATTCCATCGCATAAAAAGCACAGAGTAGCCTCAACTTCATCAATTCAGCCTACAATTTGGTTAGCCATACATTTCTAAACAATATATTTCAAAAACGACTTTTCTTATATTAGAGCAAATTCCTAAATTTGCTCTAATATAAGACTTCTTTCGATGCACCTCAACTCCAATACTGTCCGAACTCTATACTATTCAATAGATTGTTCACTTTGTTCAGTGTAAAGTTATTACGATTGATACATTTCAAGCGTCTATTAATATATTATTTGAATATTACCCTCATACCCATCTAAAAGGAATTAAATAGACAGAAATGTTTTTTCTTTGCTATTTACGAAATATTTCTTAAATTGATTTCCGAGAAATCCAGTCGGAACAAATGTATAGAATTTACCAATAATTAAGGATATGAATGAGTCCGGAATTAGAGAAGATAATTTGGGCAGTACTTGCCGGAGCAATAATTGGAATTGAACGAGAATTTAGAGATAAAGCAGCTGGTTTTCGCACCTTAATGTTTATTTGCTTAGGTACTACGGTATTCACTATGATTTCCGCAAATTATAGCGGCGGCGATCCTTCGAGAATTGCCGCAGGATTAGTTACTGGTATTGGATTTATCGGAACCGGTGTGATACTGCACAATCGCGGACAAGTGCTTGGCTTGACCACAGCAGCATTAATTTGGGTTACAGCTTCAATTGGTATGTGTATAGGCTTAGGACAATTCAATTTAGCAATTTCTACTTTATTGGTTACACTATCTGTTCTATGGTTATTTCCATTTTTGGAATTTAATATTTCCAAACAGCGGGAATTGGTTTACTATCGAATTGTTATCAAGACTAATATTGAAAAAGCTGATGTATTAAAAAAGAGAATAATTGCATACAAATTAAAGATATTGAACGAAAGCTATGAAAAAGATAGCGATGGCTTAATACTCAATATTCAATTAGTCGGTACTCGTAAATCGCACCTAACAATTAATAAAGAAATGATAGAAGATAAAGAAATTTATAAATGTACAATTATATAGAAAAGTAAACAATGAAACACGAAAAGAAATCAACAAGAATCGAGGCTCACGATATACTTCAGCCTCTAACCAGAGCCAGCAAAGCATACGATAATAAAGAATTCATTCACAGCGAAGACGGCAGAATCGTTAGACTATTATCTGAATACTTAGAGCCAAAGCAACATTTCGAGCGAGAAGGCATAGACAAAGCTATCATCTTTTTCGGTTCAGCTCGTACTTTGTCGAAAGACAAATTTGATGATAAATTGCGTCAGATCGGAAGAGCACAC
>CAZIIZ010000640.1:0-2172 GCA_964539225.1 uncultured Hyphomicrobiales bacterium
TGAGCTTTATTTAGCTTGGTTAATAGCTTCTCGGTTAGTCTCCATTTAGGCATAGGCATTCTTCGCACGGTACCAGTACCGGAGCAAGGAGCATCTATCAATATATAGTTGAATTTAGTTTTGATTTTATCCTTCAATTCCATTTTCTTTTGAGGAATAACTTCAATCGAAGCAATTCCTGCTTTATTTGCTCTGATTTTAATTTCTTTTAAGCGATTAAATTCGATATCAGTTGCGACGATTTTGGCATTGTCGGCACAGATTGCTGCTATATGCAGAGTTTTGCCGCCGGCTCCGGCACAAGCATCTAAAATTGTAGAATTCTGTTGAATTCCAACTGAATATGATATAATTTGGCTGCCAATATCTTGCACTTCTACTGAACCATTTTTATAGAAATCAAAATTACTTAATTGGGGTCTGCCTGCTAATAGTATCCCATCGGGAGAAATTTTAGAAGGGATGCCCGAAATTGAATTTTCTATTAATATGCCAAGCACTTTCTCACGATTGATATTTAGAACATTCACACGCAAGCAAACTGGGGCTGGATACATTAATTTGAATGCTAATTGATTTACTTCGTTTGCTGTATATTTATTTGCAAGCGATTTCACTATCCAGTCCTGAAGGCACAAATAATTGTGCGATAATAATTTGTCAGAATTAATGTCCGTAAGGAATTTATTTGAAAATGTAGTGCAATACGTTATGAATTCTTGCTCTATCCCTACAAATACTTCCAATTCCTGAATAGCCAAAAGTACAGTTTCCGAGAAGTCTGCAGAAGTAGCTGTAAATTTGTCTAATCGACTTTGCAAAGACGTAAGAGGACTATCTGGGAATATTCTGATAATTAGCATAACAGCAGATACTATAGCTAAATCAAGTTTCTCGTCGTCAAACTCCAATTTGTTGTCGTACATGAATTCATCTACAGCTTTACGAGCGAGCGAAGTAATTCTCAGGGAACAGAACACTATTTCCGAAATTATTTTTCTCTCGCTACTACCTATATACTTTTTGGATCTTAAATACTGGGATGTCAATTCGTCCGCCGGAGTAGGAGATTTCTGAATAATCCTGTATAACTCGCCGGAATGTTTTATTAATGTAGAGAATTTCATATATCTATGTTTCCATCAATATCTTAGTTTGATTTAATTAGTAATACAAATATAATAATAAAAAATATTTTATCATTGAATTATTATAAATTTAGCTAAATGATTATGATAAGAATACATACAGATAGTATTCGTAATTGAACAATATGATTATTAAAAATATCTATTTGAATTAAATAAAATAATTTCGTATATTAACGTTCTCATTATTGCATAAGTTTTGAGCAAATATAATATAAAGTGAAATTGGTGTGTCTTGTTATGTTGGTTTTGCGTCTTTAATTGACAGAAAAGATAGAATAATTCGCCATTTTTCCGGTTAATAAAATGATTGTATAAAAATAAATATTAGTCTTATAAAAAAAAAGTTTTGATAATTGTGTCGAAAAGTTGTATTTTCGTAAGTTATCAAAACAGTATTTTTACATTTTTGATAATAAAAGCTGTGGAATATCCCATAGCTCGCATTGGCATTATTTTTGAAGTAAACAATTTGTGTGTAGTGTTAATTGCACACAAAGTACACTAATTATGGCAAATATTGCCCTGAAATAGCTTAGATGCGTAGCAAAAGCTATTGTGTGTGTAAATAATCTGACAGATTCCGATTGAATCTGTGTAGATTGTATGACTTTAGTAATTAAGTTAATAATTTATAAATTCTTTATATTTGGGAGTTCTTATTATGGTAAGAAATTTAAAAAGTACTCTGTTCACAGGGCTTTTTATGCTACTCGGAGGTAGTGCTTTGCTTTGTGCTGAGTACAACCTCGATGAATTCCGCTCAGTTATAGGTGCCGGTGGTATGGTTTCTCAGCCCTCCAGCCAGAATACTTACGTTATGTCCGGTATAATCGGTCAAACGGTTATCGGTGACAGATTTGACAGTAAATATTCAATGAAGCAGGGATTTTGGGTCATAGAAGATGGAACAGTTTCAGTTGACGAGGGACAAGTTTCGCTTGACTCACGTTTGAACAACTTTCCGAACCCTTTCAACAGTTCTACACGAATTAACTACGAATTGCCTGATGCAGCTTATGTA
>CAZIIZ010000641.1:0-2155 GCA_964539225.1 uncultured Hyphomicrobiales bacterium
GAGATTTCTGAATGTGACTGGAGTTCAGACGTGTGCTCTTCCGATCTAATTGGAATAGAATTTGGGATAGGATTTGGCGGAACTAATCTATTAGGTTCAGAATTTAATGATAGATACATAGACTCCGCTGGCAATACTGTCAGTAATAATTCAGGCGGTATTAATGGCGGCATTAGCAATGGCAATCATTTAGTTTTCAGAGTAGCCATTAAACCTACTGCTAGCATCGCAAAAAGTCAAGACACTTATAATTTAAACGATAATAGAATTGATACTCTCGAAATTAAGGGCAGACATGACTCTTGTTTCGCCTTGAGAGTAGCTCCGATAGTCGAAGCAATTACTGCGATTGCTTTAGCAGATCTAATGCTTATTCGCAAGTCTCAAGTTATTTAACTAACTGATTGAAATAGCTAAACATATCATCATTCTGAGTCCCAAAAGAGAACTACGCTCTAACTAAGCGAAGCACTTAATAATAAATGAGAATATTAAAATCCATTTTCATTAAGAACTCGAATAATATCGTCGTGATAGACATTGTATGCTTCGCCGTACCATGAGCCACTTGGGATTAACTCTAACTCGCCAAATGTTGACGGATTGTTGTTTTCAAATTTAGATGTAGCCATTCTGGACACTTCCTCAGCTCTAAACTCATTATCAATATCGTTTACAATCAAACTAAATCCTAAATGCACCGACGATTCTTCGTCGATTGGTTGAGGATTAATGCCGAATATCTCAAATGGGATTTTGATTTTTAGCTGATAGCCCTTACTATTTAAAGCACTAATAATCTTAATTTTATTTACAGCAAATTTTTGCTCTTCATTTGCCACATCAGTTGATTTGATGCCTTTGATAAACGGAGGAATCTCTAAAAAATCGCCTGGAGATATTTTAATAGAATAAATTCCGGTATCAGCTTCGCTACGCAGAGATAATTTTTTACCCGTAATATCTTTAATCAATCTGTTCTTATCGGTCAAATATGGATAGAAATCGAACCATAATTCGATATTATCACCGAGACAAGAATCGCACCGAGTCGGCACTATTTCTTCGTCATTGATAATAATCGAGAAATATAAATTTTCCGCATCATAACTGGATCTGATACTATAAGCGGCATCATCGTCTCCGTGCTGATAAAATGCTCCGTCGAAAACAAATTCAGGAAAGGCAGTAGAAATTGAATTAGCGAAACCTTTGTATATTGTTCTGCCTCGTTCATAAGAAGGTATGGTAATATACTTAGTTTCGTAAGCAGTATTATTATTCGAAGTAAGTATATACTTATCTCGTGTTTCGCAATTTTGATAATTACGATATTTTTCCACAGTATATTGCTCAGATCGTGAAGTTTCGAAATTGTCTAACAATACCAATGTGCCATTATCAAAACGATAACCTTTGATTACCCAATCGAATTGCTTACGCTTTTTGGTTACGAAGCAAGTATTTTCCTTAATAGAAACACCAATCTCTAAGGGCAATTCAAAATATTCATAACTAAATTGTCCTACTTTGCTCAGAAATCCATCTGTATCTGTAAACAAATACACTTGAACAATTTTACGTTTATCGCTTAAATATTTAACAGAAAGGGCGAGGTCAGGATAACCATCGCCCGAAAAGTCTCCAACATCCCATCCCCAAATTGAGAAATTATCCGTATCCGGCAATTCAGACCGAATATCTTCAATCAACTCTACAGCATAGTAAGCTTCCAGTTTTTTAGATAATTCCGGAAATCTCATTCCGGATTGTGCAAAAACGTTAGAACAACTCAATACTAAGAATAATACAAATATTATTGGATAGGATGCTTTTTTCATTTATTTTCTCTGTAATTATTTAATTAATTCCAAAATTCGATTTTTTAATTCTTTATGATCTTCGGAAAGTCTCGCTCCCATTTGAGAAACTACTCTCGCTGCTGCTAATGAAGCTAAATGTCCAGCTTGGACTACAGAATTCAAATTAGTGATTCCATATAAGAAACCTGCCGCAAACATATCGCCAGCACCAGTACTGTCGATAGGAGTGGCGGGATAGCTAGGAATTTCATAAACAATTTTATCCCACATTATAATACTGCCCTCAGCTCCTTTTTTAATAACTACATTCGGCACTTGTTCGCATAATATGC
>CAZIIZ010000642.1:0-2148 GCA_964539225.1 uncultured Hyphomicrobiales bacterium
GGAGCATCGTTCCTGAAATTATGATTCCATTAGTTGGAGATGTGAAAGAATTAAAATTTGTTAAAAATATCGTTACTTCTACTGCGGATGCTTTAATCAAAGCTGCTAACTCAGACCTTGTATATATGGTTGGTACTATGATAGAAATTCCAAGAGCAGCTCTTACAGCTGACGAAATCGCAGAAAAAGCTGAATTCTTCTCATTTGGAACAAATGATTTAACTCAAATGACATATGGTTTCTCAAGAGATGATGCTGGTGCTTTCTTAGATGCTTACTATGAAAATAAAATATTTGAATCAGATCCCTTTGCAAAACTTGACCAAATTGGTGTAGGCAAACTTGTTGAAATGTCAGTTAAACTTGGACGTCAAACGAGACCAAACATCAAATTAGGTATTTGCGGAGAACATGGTGGAGAACCATCTTCTGTTGAATTCTGTCACAGAACTGGATTAAACTATGTTTCATGCTCACCATTTAGAGTGCCAATCGCAAGATTAGCAGCAGCACATGCAGCAATAAAAGACAAAAAGTAAACTAAATCAAAAAAATGCGAGACGCGGCTCGCATTTTTTTATGCCCCCAATCTATCTTTCTCCCAATAATGCTACACATTACCCACATCGTTGGTAATTGATTGGGAGTTAAGTATAGCCCACATTCTAGAAGCATATTGGAGACTTTGCATTCCTCGCCAGATTACTTCTGCGCCAGGCTCTCCATCAAGTTTTCTAGCTAAGAAACCTCCTAATCGAGCAATTAGCAATACAGCTTCTTTCAATGTCGGTGGTTTTTTAGGTGGATGAGGTGTTTTATTTACTAAGCAGTAGAGTGCTTTCCACTCGTGTTCTTGTAACACTATATCACATAAATCATCTGGATTTTTTCTTGCTTCATAAGTAAGCCAAAGAATCCGAAAAGCAATAATTGAGTATATAGATATTGCGTTTTTTAAGCGGTCAATGCTTTCAAGCTGAAGATCTTCAACCTTGCAACCGCTTTTTAAAACATAATGATATCGTTCGATTTTCCAACGTTGTCTGTACCATTTTATCTTCTCTGTTGCATCTTCAAGTGTCATTACAGGCAAGGTTGTCAGTAATAGCCAATAAATTGGCTTTGCACCAGCAGGAGCATCAATTTCTTTTGCTAAAACAGCATAAAGCGGTAAATTTTCTAAAGCTTTATCGTTACTACGATATTGCGGAGGTCTAATGGTAACAGCACAAAACTTAATATCAAGCTTTGCTTCTCGAGAATTCATTTTGTTACGTGAATCTCGAGGTATGCTAACTAGGATTTGACCAGCACAAGGAGTGCTTTCTACTTTATCTATTAATGTTTGGTTCTTATCTATAGTGCGTCTATCTCGAACAGCTCTGATTAGAAGGTTTTTCTCCTCAGAAATGGCTTTTCTAAGAAAATCATAAACATCTGATTCTCGGTCACAAACAGTAACTACTTTAGTAGATTCACCAATGCCTTTCAAACTGTGGTCTAAAGCTTCAAGCCACTTGTAACTTTCTTTTTCTTCTACTGGAAGTTCAAATCGCTTCTGTTTTTTTCCTCTTTCTTCAGGATCGCGAGTCCAATATTTTTGGTGTAGTAGTCCAAGTGGCGTTCCATCAGCAGTAACAGCCAATGTCGAATGAAGCAACAGCCCTTTATTGTTTTTAGAATTACAATAGAGACCTAATCCTTCAGTATTGTGATGTGTAGCATACTCAATAGCTGTTGTATCCTGAATTGCTAGGATAATATTATGTTTTGCAATTTGTTCGAGTGTTTGTTGCCTATGACCTTCCATAATCACCTCTGGTGTAACTTTATCATTATCCAATATTCTATATACAGCTTTGGTTTCAGACCAGCAGCCACAAGCTTGTGGTATTGTACAATGAGGGTATTGTGCTAAAGTATTAGTTGTTTTAACAAGACGTTTAACAATACGATCATCAGCTATAGGGGCATCCTTATACTGGTCAGTAATCCAATTTATATCATTCATAGTATAACCCTCTTTCGTATTTTGATTGCATGAATGATACACTATTGCGTTTTCAATGTACAATGGTAATAATTATGTAACACCTATCAATTCTCCCTGTTGTGATTAAACACTTGTGGGTAATGTGTAGCACATCA
>CAZIIZ010000643.1:0-2143 GCA_964539225.1 uncultured Hyphomicrobiales bacterium
ATAAATGCGACTGCCGATAAAATGTTTGGTGATAATGGCACTAAGGATCTTCAAGCCTTGGTGGATTTATATAATGTAATGGCATATAGGGAAGATGGTACGGCTCGTGTTAAAACCGATTATTATAATAAAACAGATATAGCAAATTTAGACAAAGCCCAACAAAAATTAGCAGATACTTCCGATAAAATTAGTAAAGTAAATGCAATAATCGGATCTAAGACAAATCGTATATTGGCTATTAGCGACCAAATGACCGAGGAAAATCTTAGATTAAAGGGAGTGCTGTCTAACGTAGCCGATACTAATTATGCAGAAACAATGATACAATTAACCAAAGACACAAACGCTTTAAATTATTCCCTAAAATTGGGTTCTCAAATTAATTCGAATTCCTTGTTAGATTTTTTAAGCTGATATTATCGCAACTCCAAATAAATCTGCTCCTTATTAGTCTTATGCAGAAACTTAATTGCACAATTAGGTTTATTAACATAAATATAAAACATTAAAAATATAAATGACGACTGATAAAAGAGTATTCAAAACTATCAATATAGCTGATAGGAAAATAGACAACCCCGTACTTTTAGCCCCGATGGAGGGCATTACCGATCCGCCGTTTCGCATAATTTGCCGCGAGATGGGAGCTGATATTGTATTCAGTGAATTCATCGCTGCTGAAGCATTAATTCGTGATGCGAAAAAATCCTTTGCCAAAATGATATTTGCCGAAGCCGAACGTCCGGTTGCCGTTCAGATATTTGGTAACAATGCTTATGCTATGAGCGAAGCCGCTAAAATAGTCGAAGATGCAGGAGTTGACATCCTTGATTTGAATTTTGGATGTTGGGTGCGAAAAGTAGTTAGCCACGAATCCGGTGCGGCTTTGCTGAAATATCCCGACAGAATGATAGAAATTACTAAAGCCGTAGTCGATGCTGTTAGCATACCCGTAACTCTGAAGACTCGATTAGGCTGGAGTCCTGATTCAATTATTATCCCCGAATTAGCCCCGAGATTAGAAGAAACCGGAATCAAAATGATTTCCTTACATTGCAGAACTCGCGATATGGGAATGCGTGGCAATGCAGACTGGTCATATATAGAAAAAGTGAAAGAGAATATAAATATTCCTCTGATACTCAACGGCGACGTAAGGACTGCTAAAGATGCTTTAAGAGCCTTCGAAACTACTCCTTGCGATGGGATTATGATCGGCAGAGCAATTGTGGGCTATCCGTTTCTGTTCAGAGAAGTACGCCAAGCTTTGGATTATTCCTTAGACACCGATGCTCCTTTATATGAGGAAAGAATTCATACTTGCATCAGGCATTTAGATTTGTCTGTGGAACACGACGGCTATCCGAAAGGAATGTTCGAATTCCGCAAACATTATTCAGGCTATTTGAAAGGCCTATACAATGCTTCTGCATTCAGGCAGAAGTTAGTGCTTATGGAATCCTTAGACGAAATCAAGGACACTTTGCTCCATTATTTAGAATTGCTTATCGAATGGGAGAAAGAGAAACCTATTCAAAATAAATCCGAGGAAGTAATTATCAATTGCGATATTTAGTATCTTTCTAGAAATTTTCTATTAATTTCTAGAATCGATGTGTATAACCGAATGTATTCTATTGTACATCTGTCCATTATACTCATCTTTAATATTACTACAGACTTATCATTCTTACGATTTGCTCGAAGACTCACAAAACCGGAATGATACTGTTTATCGGTATCACAAAAGATGTGTATAATGGTTAGCTTACATAGCAGTAGAGCTAATTATAAACTATTCAACTTGTGTACGATGATTAACAAAATAAGCAGAATGGGGAAAAAATACTACTAATTATTCTGAAATGCCCATAGCCTAAATTTATTATTATGATTTCTTGAAATTATTCCGTAATTTTGCGTGTTATTAAGTAAAAAGTGTTATTTGAAATATGAAGATAGAAATAGAGGATAATTTTCCTTTAAGCAAAACTAGATCTGTAAAAGGATCTCGGCGTTTAGCAAGAGAAAAGGTGTTGCAAATTCTAAATGCGTTTGAGGTTTCAGAAACTCCTTGGCCTCAATTATTCCCCCATATTTTTGGACGCAGATTCAATTTCGACGATGAAAATCGTGCGAA
>CAZIIZ010000644.1:0-2141 GCA_964539225.1 uncultured Hyphomicrobiales bacterium
AAGTAACCGGACAAGCTCCAATTGTAGATATTGAAGAAGAAAAACGCTTGCACAAAGTTGTTCTTTCTGCTATCAAGTCTCGCACAATAAGTTCAGCTCACGACATAAGCGAGGGCGGTATCGCCATCACTTTAGCCGAAAAAGCTATGTCGGCTCAGACATTAGGTTGCGAAATCGACCTTGGCGATAAACTTACTGCCGGAATTTTATTCGGTGAATCGCAATCAAGAGTTGTTGTGTCCTTGCCAGCGGATAAAGTACCAGATTTGGCTAAACTTTGCTCCGACAATAATATTAATTGCAAGCAAATCGGTAAAGTAATCGCTGATAAATTTATTATCAAAAATTACATAGACACTACTGTCGCCGAATTATCCGATGCCTACGAAGGAGCAATTCCTGCGATTATGGCTAAGAAGTTGAGCAAGTAATCTACATCTAATTTTTCTCTTCACCTCATTTGCTTGGGGTGAAGAGAAAATATAATATCAAATCACTTAATTCTGAAGGGTAATATGAAGTATTTTATATATATAACAACGTTGTTACTATGTTTTAGTATTGCAAAGTCGCAAAGCAATGAACAAATTAATCGTGAAGCGTTTAATTTAAAATTAGCCGTGGATTCAATAAATTTTTACAAAGCAGATATACCTTCTTCACCAATAGTTAATCCTGATAATTCTGTTCAAATTTATCCCGGAGAAAAATTATTTTTAGAATTCGAACTAAATGGTCAAGAAATAAAGAGTATAAAATCTGTAAAAGAAATTTTAAACCCCAATAAAACAGTTACAATAGAGTTCGTTCAAGAAACAGAATCAAATATTCATAAACACATGATGCTAACGATTAGAAATCCATTTCAATTAGATTTAACATACTCCTCTATGATGTTTTTAATGAATAACAATGAATGGGTAAAAACGACTGTTCTTCCTATAAAAGCAGGACTATTCTCAATTGAAATTTGGCCTGATATTATTGTTTCCTTAGCATTATTAGATTGGAAATTTGAGTAATCGAAATGTTGTATATACTAATTTCTAGTTGCATTTCATTTGATGAAACTTTACTTTGCTAATGATTAGATTGGTTCAATAGATAATTAAGTTTTTTTATGAGTATAAATATAATGATAAGTACCATAATTGATAATTGCGTAGGTGAATCTGAGAAATTCATAATTGGTTTCGCAGAAATGAAGGAATTAATTTCCAACTCAAACCATGATTATGGAATTGTCATCGGTAAAAGTTTAGATGATGATATAGTTGATGACATAATTAATGGTCCGACTGTCGAATATTTCAATCATATCAAAAATATAAACGATGAACTGACGATAATAATTCACAATATTGGCAAACGAATTATTGAAGATGGATATTCTTGTAAAATCGTCGAACCCTCGACTCGAGGAGCAGATATACAAAATTATGATTTGACCCTACGAACTCCTGTTTCTCATAAAATGATTGGTACTCGAGCCGGACTGGGATGGATAGGCAAAACGGATTTATTTATTTCCGAAAAATTTGGACCTCGACTACGACTTGTTAGCTTATTAACAGATTATCCTCTTCAAATTAAAACTACTCCAATAAATAAAAGTAAATGTGGCAAATGTAATAAATGTGTTGTAATCTGTCCTGCCAACGCAGCAAACGGACAATTGTGGGACATCCATACTGACAGAGACTTATTCTTCGATGCCCATAAATGCCGAAATAAATGCAGAGAATTAGCAAGACTTCGTTTAAATTTAGATACGGCAACTTGTGGAATTTGTGTCTCGGTTTGTCCATTCGGGAAAATAAAATCCGACATAAAGAATATTCGCTAAAAAATAAATTATTCGATTAATCATTTTTTGAAACCCTATTTCCCCTTTTTTAGAAAGACCCCATGGATTGGATGATGTATGTATTGATTGGCGTGCTTGTGGTGATGATAATTATTCATCTGCTCGCAAAGAAATTTAAAATTAATTTAGAATCGAAGCGAACACATTATGCTGCATTTCCAACCGAATTAGTACGGAATGATAAGATTGTGCTGGTACGGAATGTATCGAAATTGGATCTGATTAGAGCGATTCAAGATTTCTGCCGATTATACAATGATGGAGTATATAAAGC
>CAZIIZ010000645.1:0-2136 GCA_964539225.1 uncultured Hyphomicrobiales bacterium
AAAGAGTAACTACGTGAGTATGCAACTGATCTGTTTTTTTGTCTAACATCAAACTTGTAACCGGACGTTTGTTCAGTACATGCTCTTTAAATATTTGATTTACTTTATCTACAGTTACTTTTTGGTATTTGATTGCAATTTGTCCGGGGATATATACTCCGACAATTGGTTCTTGAGAGCATCTTCCGGTGCAACCGGTTTGCTTTATTACGATATCGGTTCTACCGCTTGCTCCTATTAATTTTTCAAATTCATCTCGTACAAAATCTGCTCCTGCGGCTCTTTCGCAAGTAGCAGATCCTACTTGAATCACTATTCCGCCGAATGAATTTGCATCGGTAGAGGATGGTCCAAGCTCTTTCTTTAAATTTTCATAGTTTTGGAGTACATTTCCCATTATTTATCCTTGTATTATCCGGTTGTAAAAGTTTAAAATTTGTAATGCAATACGTCTATTATATTATGGCAGAAGTAACAATAGAAACAATTGATAAAAATATATCTCTTCAGCCATATATTCAAATTTCAAAGTTAAATATAAAATTTTAAATATGCAAAATATATTATTCCACAAATAGTGCTTTATTTTATTATATATCAGTTATTTAGCACGTATTACAATAAGGTTTTGTCTCGATTAAATTTTCTCGATATACTTATGTTGTTTATAATAACTATTGTTCAAACTTATTTGGAGAAATTTTTATTGAGAAAATTATAGAGATTAACTACAAAAAATAATTAATTAAATTTTCAAATTATTAATTTCAGCAATCGACTTTTAGAAACACATTCAATGGCTTTAAATCAATCGAAGAATATTCAATTTCCGTTAGCTTATTATAATTTAGAAAATGTGTTAAAAATCTTACACACAATTAAAATAATTAATTATCATAATCGTTGGAAACAAAATTAAAAACACTTCGTTATTACTAACGAAAGATTTTATAATTAAATTGAAAAAATATTCAATGGGATTTTTTAAGAGAAAAAATGCTTTCGAAGGTCTTAACTACTTAGAATTAACTCCGATAAGAAAATTCGAGCATATCGAAAAGGAAACTGGACTAATTGACGTTATGGTTCCCCGGTTTACCGATAAATTCTTTGGGAAAATAATACAACCCAAGATGAAGAACAAATACATCAAAGCGAACTTAGATGATATTGGCTCTCAGACTTGGTTATTAATTGACGGAAATAATCAAGTTCATCAGATAGCCGATTCACTTTCAGCACAGTTTGGTGAGCGAGTCGAGCCTTCGTTCGATAGATTAATAGCTTTTTTAAATCAACTATATAAAAATGATTTCATTTATTTTAAAGAAATAAGAAAGGATTAGCAATATGGCTAACAGATTAGCAGGAATTCAACCCGAAGCAGTATGGCACTATTTTGAAGAAATTTGCAATGTGCCGCATCCTTCAAAAAAAGAAGAAAAAATAGCCGCATTTATTATCAATTGGGCTAAAGAAAAGAATCTCGAAGTAAATACAGATAAATTAGGTAATATAGCTATCCGCAAACCGGCTACTCCAGGCATGGAAAACCGCAAAGGCGTTATTATCCAAGGGCATATCGACATGGTATGCGAGAAAAACAGTGATGTAGAATTTGATTTCGACAATCAAGGCATCGAAGCCTACATCGATGGCGATTGGGTAAAAGCAAAAGGTACTACTCTTGGTGCTGATAATGGTATCGGCGTTGCTATGGGTATGGCAATTCTTGATTCTACTGATATTCCTCATCCACAAGTAGAAGTATTATGCACTTTAGATGAAGAAACTGGTTTAACTGGAGCTATTCAGCTTGCAACCGTGTAGTCGTGCGTCCAGCGGCCCTCGCTGAGCGTCGTGGCCAGGGTCTCGGCCTCAGCGGGCATCCTGTCGCGGACCAGATCCACCACGGTGTCGTGCACCTGCACGACGGCCTTGCGGGCGATGTCGCCGAGGATCAGCGTCTCGTCGTCGCGGTTGGCGTTCGGCTGCTCCAGAGCGGCGAGGATCGAGGCAGCAGGCCAAGCGCCGCGTAGCAGGCTGCCGAGCTGAGGGTCGACCGGGCCCAGCACCGCGTCGGGGTCCATGAGGATCTCGTCCGCGGCCAGAGCGATGAGCGTGCCGCCGGACATG
>CAZIIZ010000646.1:0-2131 GCA_964539225.1 uncultured Hyphomicrobiales bacterium
ATAATTCATTAACGGTGATTACCGGAGTGAGCGGTTCGGGCACATCGTCATTGGCATTCGATACAATATATACCGAAGGACAGCGGCGTTTCGTGAAATCACTTACTGCTTATGCACGCCAATTTTTAGACAGAATGACCAAGCCGGATGTAATTAAAATATCAGGCATTCTGCCGGCAATTGCTATCGACCAAAAATCTCCATCGAAAAATCCTCGCTCTACCGTCGGCACCGGCACGGAAATATATGATTATATACGATTATTATACGGACGAATTGGAATTACAATCTGCAAGCAATGCGGGAAAGTAGTTCGTCAGGATAATCCTCAGTCCACAGCCGATGAAGTAATTGCTCAGTCCGAAGGCGATAAAATATACATACTTTATCCTTGCCGAGAAAGCGAAAAATTATCAGACGAAATAGATAAAGCCACGGCTTCCGGCTTCTTCCGCATCTATAATTCCAAAACTGACCAACTTCTGAATGTGCAAGAAGATGATATTTCCAAAATCAAAAAAAGCAATAACATATACATATTGACCGACAGATTAGTTGTGCGAAGCGATGAAGAATCTCGCTCTCGTTTGACTGAATCTATTGAAGCGACTTTCGTGCAAGGAGGCGGGCATTTAGTTATTAGAAATATTACAAAAGGTATTACTAATAAATATAGTAATATATTTGAATGTGCTGATTGCGATATTACTTATTTGCCGCCCGAACCTAGACTATTCTCGTTCAATAATCCATTCGGAGCTTGCCCTACTTGCCAAGGATTCGGCAGAGCAATTGGCATCGACGAAGACTTAGTAATTCCCGACAAAACTAAAACTATCTCGAATAATCCTGTAGCTCCATGGAGAACACCGGCTTATAAACAATATTTTCAGAAAATGATTTATGCTTGCAATAAAAAAGATATTCCGCTCAATGTCCCTTTTATGGATTTGTCGGTAGAGCATAAAAATTATATTTGGGAAGGCGATGTCGATTATATCGGTATCAATGGTTTCTTCGATATGCTTGAAAAGAATAATCAAAAGATGAGCAATCGAATTCTTTCAGCAAAGTATCGTGGATACGCTACTTGCAAAAGCTGCGGTGGTTCTCGATTGCGTACTTCGGGCAGACAAGTTTTCGTCGGTGGTAAGAATATACCTGAAATAGTGCAATATCCAATCACTAAATTGCTCGAATTTTTCCATGAACTAAAACTTACTGAAAATGAAAATCATATAGCCGGACAAGTACTATTAGAAATTATTCGCCGAGTAACATTATTGCGAGATATTGGATTAGAATATCTAACTTTAGACCGATTAACTCATACTCTTTCTGGCGGCGAAGCCCAAAGAATTAGTCTTTCTTCTGCGATTGGTTCGGCTTTGACTTCTACTTTATACGTATTAGATGAACCAAGTATCGGTCTGCATCAGCGAGATACTAACCGCTTAATCAATATATTAAAACGATTGAAGAGCTTGGGCAATACGGTTATCGTCGTAGAACATGACCCAGAAGTAATGCAGAATGCAGATCATATTATTGACATGGGACCGCATGCCGGAGTCAACGGTGGAGAAGTGTGCTATGCCGGAAATTATAAAGGATTGTTGAAATCCAAAACCTTAACTGCCGACTATTTATCCGGCAAAAAGAAAATTGAAATCAAATCCGAATCGACTATCGGTAAACATAAATTGATTATAAAGCAACCTCGTATGAACAACCTACGAATGGAAAAGGTAGAAATACCTTTGAATTGTATGGTGGTAATCACAGGAGTGAGCGGTTCGGGCAAAAGTACTTTGATACACGATGTATTGTACGAACGCTTGAAAAAGGCTGTTACTTTATATAACTATGATAGCGAAGAATACGAAGGCATCACCGGATTCCACTTTGTTAATCAAGTCGAAATGGTCGATCAAACTCCAATTGGACGTAGCTCACGTTCTACTCCGATTACTTATACTAAAGCATTCGATCCGATTCGAGAAGCATTTGCCGATACTCAAATGGCGAAACAAATGGGCTACAAGGCAGGGCATTTCTCTTTTAACGTACCCGGCGGACGTTGCGAAGTATGCGAAGGCGAAGGCTCAGTATCAATTGATATGCAATTCTT
>CAZIIZ010000647.1:0-2130 GCA_964539225.1 uncultured Hyphomicrobiales bacterium
CGCTGTACAGATGATGGTGCAAATTGCAAGTAGCATCGTAACGCACCGTAAAACCATCTGTCATCAAAGTATCAATAATTTCCATTTTGGCGAGTAAATCTAATGTCGAATAAACAGTCGATAACGATATACTCGGATATTTTGCTTTAACTTTTTGATATACTTCGTCTGCAGTCGGATGAGTAAACATTTGTGAGACTTCCTGATATATTACAAGCCTCGGTGTAGTTGCTTTCAAACCTTTATTTGAGAGCTTAACTTTTATATCTTCTACATCTAACATTTTTAACCTTTATACTAAAATTTGCAATCAGAACACTACCGTATTCATAAACGTTCTTAATTGATAAATATTATAAATATATATTTTAATTTCTAAATCAGTTTCTATAAAAGTAATTATTTCTTATCACTATTGTCCGATAAGAATAAATTTGTGAAAGGTGTTTAATCTCAGCTTTGAGAATTAGGCATTTCTCTAAACGTAGTACCATTAGCGATACAAATAAGCGTCGTAGCAGTATCATATTCCCAAAAATCTACTTTGATTTGTACGACAAATTCAAGAAGTATTTATCGGACAGCAAGTCTATAAACAAGACATTCAATAATCTTATCATTGTCGATTCCAGTACGATTAGCTTGTTTAGTAATATTTTGCAAGGTACCGGACGCAATCCAATAAATAGCAAAAAGAAAGGCGGTATTAAAATTCATACTATAATTTCCGCCGCCGAAGATGTGCCTTGTTTAGTTCGATTTACTGCTGCCAAAATACACGACCATTCATTTCTAGAGAACTTGAATTTAAAACCCGGTTCAATCGTTATTTTGATCGTGGATATGTTGATTATGAACAATATTTTACATGGTGTTTAGATGGTATTATTTTCTTAACTCGTATGAAATTTGAACTTTTGTCGGGTAGTAGTGATTTACGAACATAATATCTGCAAACGAGTCCTTTAGTGCATGCAGAAAACCCTTCTTAGGGTTCAACGTAGTTAATCTAAATGCTTGATAATACAAGCAAACTAATAACTACACTTCAGATTCTAAGAATATAGATTAGCTATGCCGAACTCTAAAAAGGGTTTCCTGAATATACTCGAAGAGTCGCTATCAGGATGACAATTCATTATTTGTTGGCTTGGCAACAGTCTTATATGTTATATAAAGTAATTTATTATGATTTTTCTAAAAATTATTTGCCTCTAATAACGTTTAATAGAACTTAAAAATTACACATATTAAAAACAACAAACAAAAGATAAAGAACAAAATGGATTTAGTGCAATTCTGGACTACTTGCTCGATGAATAATATAGTAATCAGCAAGGATAAACTGCCTCATTTCGAAAGATTTCATAATGAATTATTATATTGGAACGAAAAGGTCAATTTAATATCTCGCAAGGATTTAGAAAATATTTACGAGAGGCATATTATTCATTCCCTTTCGATTATTAAATATGTGGACATAAAGAAAAAAGCGAATTGTTTGGATATTGGTACCGGAGGCGGATTCCCCGGCATTCCTTTGTCGATAGCCAGACCTGATACGAAATTCCTATTAATGGATTCCATAGCTAAAAAAATTAAAATCACAGCTATGTTCGCTCAACATACAGCCAGTAGAGATATTTCCGCAGTTTGTGGCAGAGTAGAAGGACTACACGAAGACCCAAGCAAGCTAAAAAGCTTTGATTATATATTTGCTCGTGCCGTAACTCGCACTAAGGAATTATTCGAATGGTCCGATCCATTATTACACGAAAATGGCAAGATTATTCTGCTTAAAGGCGGAGATTTAACTGAAGAAATCGCTGACGCACAATGGAAATTCCCAAATTATGAAATTAAGGAAATCCCAATTAAAATAATTGGATGCCCTTGGTTCGCTTCAGAAGAAAAGAAATTATTGATTTGTAGTAGAAATAAATCTGAATAAAACAAATGAGAACTAAATATATTATTTCGCTTTTCATTGTAGCTGTGTTTTGTATAGTTATTAACGATGTGCAGGCACAGCAACGCAAAAGTAGTTTTAAAATCGCAAGAGTCAAATATTCTGGTGGTGGTGACTGGTACAACGATCCTTCGTCGGAAGTAAATCTGTTACAATATGTA
>CAZIIZ010000648.1:0-2128 GCA_964539225.1 uncultured Hyphomicrobiales bacterium
ATTGAGAGATTCGAAACATTTTCTTTCTAAAAACTTATCAGCAAACAATCAAGAGTCGTTTCAAATACTGACGACGTAAAATTCGACATAAGTAACCTGCCTGCCGGCAGCTACCATATTAGAATTTTTAATTCTAAATTTGATATAAAGAAAAACTTCGTCAAAAAATAATCTTATCACATTTCAGCTTAGTAGCCAATTTATATTGAGCTACTAAGCTGATTGTTTAATTGATACTACCCCATCTATACATCAGCATTATCCGAAATTATGTCAGAATTGTTCATTCATTTTCTACACAATAATTTACTTTTTCTTTAGCAATTCTCATCAAATTGCTCCAATTTTATTGAATCCTAAAAATAATACAATTAATAGTAAAATATTATTAGAAACTTAGTTATTTTTGTAGTTTGTAAATCAAAAAACAACAATTTAATATTGAATTATAAAGGATAGTAAATTAATGGAAAAGATACTCGTTACCGGTGCTTTAGGTCAAATTGGCACGGAACTTACTTTAGCTCTCAGAAAAAAATATGGTAGTGATAACGTTATTGCTACTGATGTTCGTCCGGATACAAATATGCCATTAGAAGGCACTGGTCCATTCCACATAGTCGATGTTACTCGTCCTGATGGCATCAACCAATTGCTTAAAGATGAAAAGATTGATACAATTTTCCACTTAGCTGCTATTCTTTCTGCAAGAGGCGAAAAAGATCCGCTATTGTGCTGGGATATTAATATGAATGGTTTGATTAATATTTTAGAAGCTGCTCGTTTAAACAACGTTAAAAAGGTAATTGTACCGAGTTCTATGGCAGTATGGGGACCAAATGCTGAACCATTTAACACTCCTCAGGAATCGGCTCTCAAACCTACTACTATGTACGGAGTTACTAAAGTATGCGGCGAAAGAATTTGCGACTATTATGTAGAAAAATACGGGTTAGATTGTCGCGGATTGCGTTATCCTGGTATAATTTCTTCAGAAACTTTGCCAGGCGGCGGTACTACGGATTATGCTGTTGAAATCTTCTACGATGCAGTAAAAACTCATAAATATACTAGCTTTTTAAGTGAAGATTCTACTTTACCGATGATGTATATGCCTGACTGTATCAATGCAACAATTAGTTTAGCAGAAGCTGAATTCTCTACTTTGAAACACCATAGCGATTTCAATGTAGCAGCTTTCAGTTTTAGCCCAAAAGAATTAGCTGTATGCATTCAAAAATATATGCCGGAATTTGAGATTTCATACAATCCGGATTTCCGTCAAGCTATTGCTGATTCTTGGCCTAAATCTATTGATGATTCTTCAGCTCGCGAAGAATGGAATTGGAAACCACAATTCGATATGGACACAATGACTAAAGATATGTTAGATATACTAACAGAAAAGCACAAAAAAGGTTTGATATAATCTTTTATAGCTTCAATAACAAAATATCCCACATTTATGAATTATTCATAGATGCGGGATATTTTTTTTGCGTTAAATTATTTATATTGTATCTCTTTTGGCATATTTAGTATGCAATAAGTGATGCGATTGTTCGCCCAAAGGTGTACCTAAAAATTCTTCGTAAATCTTGATAATCTCAGGATTATTATGAGATTTACGCAGAGCTTTGCCTTCGTCTTCTTTGTAAATTGCTTCAATGCGTTTCATACGAACTTCGTCTGTAGTGAATCTTGGCTGACCGCCGCCGCCGATACAACCGCCGCCGCAAGTCATAACTTCTACGAAATGGAATACTTCGCCCTTTTTGATTAATTCAAACATTTCTCGCACGTTTGCTAATCCGTGAGCCACACCTACTTTCACCGTAACGCCTTCGAGGAAACTCCATTCAGGCACTGTTCCTTCGATTTTTAGTTCTGCTCGCTTTAGTCCTTGCAAACCCATAATCGATTTCAAGTGCAAGTTTTCGGTTGGCAATTCTCTTCCAGTTACTATTTCATAAACAGTTCTGATAGCAGCTTCCATCACTCCGCCTGTATTAGCGAAAATGTCTGCCGCACCTGAAGATTCACCGAGTGGATTATCCATCTTTAGATCAGGCAGTTTATTGAAATCGATATTCGCCTGCTTAATCATCTTAGCTAATTCACGAGTAGT
>CAZIIZ010000649.1:0-2125 GCA_964539225.1 uncultured Hyphomicrobiales bacterium
GGAATATTACAAGAGGGAGGGCAAGATAATTGTTGTATTATCAAATCTAATTCACAATCTTTGATAGTTCCGTCTTTATATTTTCCAGAATTTGGGGTTCAAAGTATGGATATCAATACTCATTTGAATTGGTATTCTATATACAATGCAACGAAGTATAAAGTGCAAGTGTCGTTAGAGAGTAATTTTATCAATCCAATAGTTAATCAATCAGTAACAGCAACAACTATGGAACTAAAAAACTTACAATATAATACAGCGTATTATTGGAGAGTGCGATGCGAAATCAATTCTGATACTTCTGATTGGTCTAGTATTGGAAGTTTCATAACTTCATATAATCCGGATGCAAATGTTTGGGCTCAAAGGTTCGGCTCAAATTTAGCGAATCGAGCATCTTGCGTAGCTGTAGATTCAAATGGTAGTTTTTATCTTGCCGGTACTTATTACAATGACAATTATTACTTAGGTAATGGCAATTATTTAACAGGTTTGGGAATAAATGATGGTTATGTAGCAAAATACAATTCATTAGGAGTATGCCAATTTGGAATTAGCTTAGGCGGAAATGAAAAGGATAATGCCTATAGTATCGTTACCGCTAGAAATGGAGATATTTACGTAGTTGGAAATTATCAAGACACACTGTCTTTAGGTAATGGAGTAGTTTTAACATCAGGAGAAAATTACATAGGATTCATTGCCAAATATAATATATATGGTATATGTATCTGGGCTCGTAATCTTGGTTATTTAGATTCTACAGATGTCAATAGTGTATCAATGGATGCGAATAGTAATATTTATGTTGTCGGTGTTTTTAGAGATACAATGACTTTGGGTAATGGAATATCTCTTAGAACATCCAATGATGGTAAAGATAGCTATATAGCGAAATTTAACTTGTCCGGGCAATGTCAATGGGCTAAAAGTATCGGTGCTGACTCGAGTAAAGATAACGCATTGAGTATAACAGTAGATGCCCGTGGTAATGTTTATGTGGCGGGAGAATACTTCAACACAATGACTTTAAGTGATGGTATATCTTTGACCGGAGCAGGAAATTATGACGGATATTTGGCAAAATATAATTCTGCCGGTGAGTGTTTATGGGCTAAAAGTCTCGGTGGCGAAAATATAGATCGTGCAAATAGTGTATCAGTCGATGCGAATAGTAATGTTTATGTTGTTGGAAATTTTAAAGATTCAATTTATTTTAGTAATGACATATCTTTAATTGGTTTAGGTAAAACAGATGCTTATGTAGTTAAATATAATTTTGCTGGTGAGTGTCAATGGGCGAAGTACATTGGTGCTTCATCTTATGATGAGGCTAACAGTGTATCCGTCGATTTTAATGGTAATGTTTTTGTAGTGGGAGTGATTTCAGATACAGTTGAATTTGGTAATGGTCTATCTTTAAACGGATCCAGAACCGGTAGCGGTTATATAGCCAAATTGAATCCATTTGGCAAATTTCAATGGGTCGAACATCTTGGAACTTCTAACTCGAAAGCTTTTGCAAATAGTGTAATAAACGATAATGCCGGTAATACTTATATTGTAGGATATTATTCACTTACTTTTGATACTGGTAATAAAGTATATCTTTATTCTATAGGGGCAGAAAACTTGTATGTGATAAAATATAAAGCCCAATATACGAATCCACCTGCTTTAATTGCACCTGTATTAGCATCAAATAATATTAGTATAAATATTCCGCTAACTTGGAATGAAGTAAATGATGTCAGCGGATACAGAGTACAAGTATCTACATCAAGAGATTTTACAGCTCCAATAGTAAATGAACTGGTCAGTACTACTTCAAAAAATTTATCTAATTTATTATATAATACTCAATACTTTTGGAGAGTGAAAGCATTAACCACAACTGATTCAACAGCTTGGTCACCTATTTGGGACTTCAATACGCTAAATCCTTCGGATATAGCCGAATCCATCTGCCCCACTTTCTCCATTTCTCCTCAACCGGTAAGAAATGAAGCAGTTGTTACTTATTCTGTCATTCCTGCGTATGCAGGAATCTCGTCAGGCATCTCAATCGAGCTATATGACTTAAAAAGAACCATAGTTGCTACTTATAGCTTCACTTCTCTAAGCG
>CAZIIZ010000650.1:0-2118 GCA_964539225.1 uncultured Hyphomicrobiales bacterium
TGCTAATACAAGATCAGGCTTCGGTAACTAAATTGTTGAAAGTCGTAAATTCACCGCTTTACGGACTATCGAGCAAGATCACAGGTATTTCGCAAGCAATTATGTTTTTAGGATTCACAGAAGTGAAAAACATCGTTTTGGCTCTTTCAATAATTGATTTATTTTCGGCATCCACTAAAGAATTGATTCAATATATGGTAGATATGTGGAAGCATTCTATAGCCGTTGGAGTGATTACTCGGCACTTCGGAGTAAATTTGAAAGTAGGCAATGTAGAGAATTATTTTATAGCTGGACTGATTCACGATATTGGAAAATTATTCTTAATCACTACCTTCAATGACGCATATATCAAACTGTTAGATAAAGTAAAAGAAGACTCTGCCGATTTGCATACTTATGAGAAAAAAGTATTTAGCGTCAATCACGACGAAGCTGGAATGTTGTTAGCCCAAAAATGGGAATTACCGGCTACATTAATTAGCGGAATTAAATATCACCATAAGAACTCATCGTCGGTTAAGCCCGACAAATTAGCAGCTTGCGTTCACTTAGCGAATATATTAGCAAAGTGTATGAATTTAGGCGAATCATTTGAAACAGTGATAGCACAACCTAATTTTGAAATCTGGAATATTCTCAATTTCTCGCCCGGTACTTTTATTTCTTTAAGCGATTCTATTATAGAATCTTACCGCCAATCAAGTTCAATTTTAATATTAAATAAGGAGTAAAAATAACGATGAATACTTTACATGATTATTCTGAGGGTTTCGCCAACTTTTTAGAAGGAATGAGATTATTCAGTAGTTCAAGAATAGCTGTAAATAAGCTATCAGAATTAATTGAACTTGGGCTTGTAGTGTTCTTGAAAATTCCCGGTGCCAAGCGAACATCATTTTTCAGGATAAACGAAGACACATTCGATTTCGAATTAAAAATGTCTGTGCCAGATGATTCAGATTCATTAGTTAGGGCGAATCACGACATATTAGTGGATGAAGGCATAGTCGGAGAAGCTATCAGCTCTTCAAATATTACTCAATTAAAATTGAATGATGATGAATATATTTTCGTGGCTCCGCTAATTACTCAGACCGGAATAATTGGAATCGTGGAAGTGTATTCATCGGTTTATAAACAAGAAGAATTCAACGATATTGAAATTTCAATTATTAAATTAGCTACTGTTTTTTCGGGATTTTTTGCTTCTGCATTGAATGAATTCATGCTAAAAGAGAAAGATCATGATATTAAGGAATTGGTAGATCAAATTGTAGCTTCGAGAACAATTAGTTTAGCCAAAAAGCATCAAGAGATGGGTTCTAAATTGGAATCTTTGAAGTGGAATTTGAGTATGTCCATACCTCACGAAGTACGAACTCCATTGAACCAAATTATTGGTTTCGCTAATTACTTGACTTCTTTTGTGAAATCAGAATATACCGAAACAGAAGATTTATTGGAAATTATCGGAGATATTCAATCTTCCGCAGTTCGTTTAAAAAGATTGTTTGAGAATTATCTGTATTTTGCGAATTTAACAATGGTCGCCACCAACATTGACGAACTCCGAAAAGTGTCGGAGAAGGTAACTCTTAATGCCGAATCCACAATATTCGAATATGCAAGGATAATTGCTGAAAGATATGACAGAAGCAATGATTTAAAAATTAATTTAGTTGAATCGGCTTTGCGAATCGCAGAAGACTATCTGATTAAAACTATCGAAGAAATAATGGATAATGCTCTGAAATATTCCGAGCCAGGGACAGAAATATGTATAAGCTCTATATTTGATGATTCATATTATTACTTGACCATTACAGACCACGGCAGAGGTATGACCGAACAACAAATTAATGGAGTAGATGCTTATATGCAATTCGACCGAGACCAATATGAGCAGCAAGGTTCTGGCTTAGGATTAGCAATTATATGCAGAATAATGGATTTGCAAAATGGAGAGATTGCAATCAAATCTGTTCAAAATGAATTCACGAGAGTTACCGTTAAAATACCAACAGCCAAAAATGATATAAGCGATTATATATAAAATTCAGTAACCTTGTCGTTGTCATTCCTACGGAACGAGTCTGCGAGCTAACCATTATAGAG
>CAZIIZ010000651.1:0-2114 GCA_964539225.1 uncultured Hyphomicrobiales bacterium
TACCATACTTTGTTCGGGGATATCAGAATAAAATACTCGAATTCCGAAGTAGTATCTTCCTGGAATCGTTGGAGTCCAATGAACTAAACCGTCTTGGTTTAAATTAACGTTAGTAGGAGTAAGAGTCGGAGTATTCAAAGGACATTCGAGTAGCAATTGATATTGGAAATTTGCAGTAGTAGTGTCCACACCTTCATAAGCGAAATATGTCTTCGCAAATGAATAATCCATAGTAAATTCTTGATTCGCTTCAATCATGAATTTCATTAAATGATTACGATTATATTGCGAAGAATCAGGATCTGGCTGAGCAAAAGCCATCGCATACGTGATGAAAAACATCACCATTAACAGGGAATGTCGCATCCCTTTCTGTAGAAAATTAGTTCGCATAATACACCTCTAAAATTGTGTAAATTAATTAAATATTATATAGTACATCTCAAATCTTTCGATCTGGTTCCATAGACTTCAAATTATTTATTTATTTTTATTCTTATTTATTCGACGTAGGGATTTTAAAAGCATAATCCTGTAGTATTGTTTTTTCATAAACAGTACCATTTATCGCCACTTCATCGTAAATTAATCCTACCTGTGGGCATAGAATATATTTTCCTATATAAACAGTATCTTTCCGTATTCCATTGTCGTATATCCATTTGCGAGAAATTTCCGCACAATTTATAAATTGGAAGTAAGAATATGTAGTGTCCATTTTTCTAATTACTTCTCTAATTTCAACAATTGGTCGCATTCCGGGTAAATTTCTATAAAGTTCATTTTCCCAAAATTTGCCCAAGTCCAAAGGATAATCAGCAATAACTACTTGTTGGGATTTATCTGAATAATTATTCAGATTTAAAGTGGAAATGAGTTTATTTTTATAATAATACATTCTCCCATTTTCGCCTGAATTTGTAGTATTATTCTGGTATCTTTGGTTATAAATAAAGCACTCGACAGTAGTGTCCTCAATCGCAAAATCATATTTATTGTTAATTGTTAATGTGTATTGATCAATTAGTTGATTGTTGTATGAAATCACATCATAAGACCAATAATTACTTACCTCTAAGGGATAAACCTGAAATCTATAGGGAGGACGATAATCGTCCACCGGATAGGGCGATAGAGTAGCATCTTGACAAGCAGTCATTCCGAAAGCGAATATAGCTGCAATTGCTATCATTTTTAATATGGTCTCTATCGTTTTCATAGTCTTCTCAATTAAAATTTATAAGATAAATTATAAATTATACCCGATTTATGCGTAAACTTATAAGTAGCAAATTCAGAATACATTAGCGAAGTGAACTCGAATCCTAACCCTAAAGTTATTGAATTGGTCAGAGGATAATTAATTCCTAAGCCTAATTTAGTGATAGGTCCGTATTTAGTTCCGCCAATAGTAAGGTCAGCATAAGGATTTACAGGAACTATTCCAGATATTGCACCAAGATTATATTTGTAATTCAATCTTGCCCATAAGATATTTGGCTGCTTATCGAATGTATATTTTTTATCTAATTGCTCTACATCGTATAATTGCAATGCTTCGCGTCCAGCAAAAAATCCCATAGATTGATGTTCGTCGAAGTGATAACTAACGCATAGAGAAATATTATTTAGCAATTGACCGCTTTTTTCGACATCTCTGCTAGGATAATATTGAATACCGCTGATACCGCTCACTCGCAATGAAATATTCAAATCTTCAGGAAAGTCCAAAGCGAACGCATTAGGCATAAATTGATTATAATCTAAGCTATAGAATTTTTTGTTATTATCAATATTTGCCGCATTAATTCTTTCTGGAGCTTGATAGCTTTCTAACGGTGTAGATATTTCGTTGTTATTATTGTTGTCGTTGTTATTGTTGCTAACATAATTGTCAATATTATCAGTTAATTGCTCATCCATTGAATTATTCGCTGCCAATGATTCATCAGAAGCATTGATAGTATTTTTCTTATTATGCTTCGCAGCTAAGGAAGTATTTTTTGAAGATAATGATTTCTCGAAATCAGATTTTGAATTATTTCTAATAACGGGTTTAGAATTATCTTCAATAGAGCTAACCATAGGAGCTGATTTTAGGGATGAATTCGTAC
>CAZIIZ010000652.1:0-2110 GCA_964539225.1 uncultured Hyphomicrobiales bacterium
ATTCTGATTTCTAAATCAAAGCTAAATTTTGTTCCGAAAATATTATCGCCGAGTAAACCACGCTTTTTCGCTACATCAATAGCATATTGTAAGCGTTCTACGGCGAGCGGATATTCGGCACGTACATAAACATAACCTTGAGTAGCTCCAATAGCGAATGCACCGATTATCATACCTTCGATAATACTGTGCGGATCGCCTTCGAGAACGCTTCTGTCCATAAATGCACCCGGATCGCCTTCGTCGGCATTGCAAAGTATATACTTTTGATCAGCTTCTTTTTTAGAAGCAAAAGACCATTTCATCCAAGTTGGGAATCCAGCTCCGCCTCTGCCTCTCAAACCCGATTTACGCATTTCGTCGATTACTTGCTCCGGTTTCATCGAAGTTAGCACTTTGGCTAATGCTTCATAACCATTATTACCTATGTAATCTTCAATACTTAGCGGATCAATCTGTCCACAATTTCGTAATACAATTTTATTTTGACGTTTGAAGAATTGAATATCTTCCATTCTCCTCAAAGATTCCTGAGTAGCATCAGATTTCCAATTTAATCTCTCTACGACTTTGCCTTTAAGTACGTGCGAATTTATGATTTCTTCGCAATCCTCTACGCTAACTTTTTCGTAAAAAGTATCATCGGACTTCATTACTACCACCGGACCTTTTACGCAAGGACCAAGGCATCCTGTACCGCAAACGAGTATATCATCTGTCATATTTTTAGAAACAATGATTTTCTCTAATGCTTCTTTAACTTTATTAGAACCGGAAGCGATACATCCTCCGCCGACGCATACCATTATTTTTTCTTTTATGTCTATCCCGATGCTTTTTCGAGCCTGTAGATTGTTCTGCTTTACTCTATCAAGCATTTCAAGGGTATTAATTACGTAATCAGTCATTATGCAGACTCCTGAATTTGTTCTTTTGCTATTGCTTTGTAATAACCAATCAATTCGGAAATTTTATCAGGCTTTACTCTTTGGTGAGTTACGTCATTGACCATCAATACCGGTGCTAAACCGCAAGCTCCGAAGCAACGCCCCACATCCAATGAGAATAATTTGTCCTCTGAAGTCTCTCCGACTTTTAAGTGTAATTCTTTTTCTAATGAACTCAATACTTCCTTGCCTCCACGCACATAACACGCAGTACCAAGGCAAACTCGAATCAAATATTTACCACGTGGCTGGGTAGAGAAAAAGGAATAAAAACTTACTACTCCTGCTACTTCGCTATAGGATTTATCCAAGCCAAGTGCAATCTTTTTTAAGGCTTCTTTAGGCAGATACCCGAATAAGCGTTGAGCTATTTGGAGTATCGGAATCAAAGCTCCGGGTTTGTCCCTGTAATCTGCGATTACTTCATCGAGACGCTCCAAGATTTCTTCTTCTGTCATTTCGGGACAGTTACAATTATGAACATCCGACATAAAATTCTCTCCTTATCGAGTTAGTATTTCCAATTCTTTGTCAATTTAATTAACTGAATTCAATTTATACAATTTTTCTAATTTATAAAAAAGAATTTTTTATGGAATTAAGCGATTAATATTATTTTATTATCCGACACTTATCTAATACTTAGCGAGTACTAAATTATAATTTTAATTATAATTATAATACTTATATATTTATAGCGATTAGTCTGATTAGTTGATACTAATATTAATACTACGTATAACTAATTCCGATGCTTTATTAGTTCTTTAATTATTCCTAATTTAACTAACTTATTATGTTTCAATAAGCATATCCATACCGATATTATTTTCTCGATTGATAGTACCAAGCTGCGTTCATAGTAAATATTATTTCTGCTCTATTTGCAGCTAATAATATAATAATAAGCATCTTGGAAAGTTATTCTGCGGTGTGAGTATTCGAGAGAGTGTCGTTATTTGAGAATGTCGTGGTACTGATAAAATTTGATATAAAAAGATATTATATTTCGTTGGAGGATTCGGTCGCAGAAATTAATATATACGCAAAAAGCCGTTGGAACTCAATCCAACGGCTTTTTCGTTTGTCGGGGCGAGAGGATTCGAACCTCCGACCCTCTGGTCCCAAACCAGATGCGCTACCGGGCTGCGCTACGCCCCGAA
>CAZIIZ010000653.1:0-2108 GCA_964539225.1 uncultured Hyphomicrobiales bacterium
ACTTCTTGGATGAATTGGCTTACTACATTTTTTACAAATTCAGATGGGATATGATTTTGATAATTGGTTAATTCGTTTCAGAACTCATTTGTTTCTATTTAATACTCAGGACGGACAATTGGATCAAAGTATTAAGAGAATAAATCTTATATTCAAATTAGATAAAGAATTTAATTCTTCTCCATTGATATTCAAAATTGGAATTGGATATTTATTTTAATAATTGAGAGATAAATAATGCAGAAACTTATAGAGATATTAGAGCAATATACATTAATTAGTGATGAAGCAAAAGTAGAGCTTGTGCGAATCGTTAGCAAAAAGAAGCTGGCGAACGGGCAAATTCTATTGCAACAAGGCAACATTTGCCGGAATCTTTACTTTGTAGAAAGTGGGTTTTTGCGTGGATTTTACTGTCTGGACGGTAAAGATATTTCGAGTTGGTTCGCATTAGAGAATGATATTGCTGCTGCTATGTATTCCTTTGTAACTCAGAAAGCAAGCTTTGAGAGTATTGAAGTATTAGAGGAAAGTGTGGTGTATCAAATTGGATATCAAGAGCAGCAGAATCTTTACCATAAGTATATGGAAATGAATATGATAGGCAGACTATTAACAGAAAAATACTACATTATTTTAGAGGAAAGGAAGAATGCTCTGCAATATCAATCTGCAAAAGAAAGGTACAAATATTTAGTCGAGAATCAACCGCAGCTGTTGCAAAAAGCATCGTTAGGGATGATTGCGTCATATTTAGGCATCACTCAAGAAACTCTAAGCCGAATAAGAAATAAAATATAGAATATGTTCGATTATTTGACTTATGTCAAGAGTTTGAGAAAAATAATTCCATAGCTTTGTAAAGATATTTTAAATTAACAAGGTAATTAGACATGGAAATTCTAAATTCAGATATTCGATTAGCAACTACTGACGATAAACCAATAATTCTAAATATACTTACAGAATCTTTTAAGTCAGATCCTCATATTAATTGGCTTTTGGAAAATTCAAATAATTCAAATAAACTTCACATTATTATGAATTACTTGATCGACGAGACATTCCAAAAAGGACAAATCTATTTATCGAATAATAATCTTGGCGTTGCAATGTGGCAAAGTGAAGCGAAAGAAAGATTAAGCCTCATATTTATTAAACGCAATCTGCAATTTCTTTTTCAGCTTGGAATTTCGACGGTTATCAGAAGTCTGAAATTTACACAGATTTCGCATAATCATTTCGCTCATCATCCAAAATATTTCTATTTACTTACCATCGGTGTTTTGCCTGAAGGACAGGGAAATGGGCTGGCAAGTATGTTGATGAATCCTGTCTTGGAACATTGTAAAAATAGCAATATCCCAGTATTCCTTGAAACTGCGAATCCAGTAAATGTTGAAATTTACAAGAAGAAAGGATTTGTTATTACTGATTCAATCGACACAAGCAAAGCAAGTATTTATTTCATGAAGCGAAGTAAATTAGTTGTTGATTTATAATACTAATAATTATTTTAATCTTCGGCATTACGGATAAATACTGTCATTCCGGTTTTAAGAGTTTTCGCAGGGTTATGTCATTCCGGTTTTATGAGTCTTCGAAGGGTTATGTCATTCCGGTTTTATGAGTCTTCGAATAAATACCGGAATCTCAAACAAGGTGCAGAGTTTTGAAACGGTCTTCTAAAAAAAATAATGACTCAATAAATCTTATTCTGCTTACAGCACTAATTGAATATTTTCTTCCTTGGTTGATAATAATTCCTTATTTTTGCTATTCGTACTTTTAGATTATTATTTTTATTGAATATGCGATAGCGATAATTTAAGAAATAATACGATTTATTTTTTATCCAAAGGTTAATTATGAAAAATTTCTGCTTTTTATGTATTAGTGTTTTTTGCCTGATGGCAATGTCTTCTTGCGAAGACAATGGTGCAAATCCCGAAAACAATAAGTTTCGAAAAATGAAAATAACTATCTACGAATCTCATTCGGGCGATACAAATGATTTCGTCAAAAATTCGGAATATTATTTCGATGGTGATGTGGATGGATTCTCTAAAAGATGCTTTTTGAAAATGTATGGTATATCAAATTACAAC
>CAZIIZ010000654.1:0-2101 GCA_964539225.1 uncultured Hyphomicrobiales bacterium
GGCTCACAGATACCTTAGACGCATATTAAATAGAACAAAGAGCTTTTGCATAGATACTTAATATCAGCAAAAGCTCTTTGGATAAAGTTTATTCCAGAATTTGAAATAATACCGAGTGCATTTTTTTAGTGAGCCGGTTGGCAAACTTCCATTAATACTCTGTTAGTAGATTTAGGGTGCATAAATGCGATTTGCATATCGTGAGCCCCAGGGATTGGTTCTTCGTTTATCATCTGAACGCCTGCACCTTTTAGTCTTACTAATTCGGCATTGATGTCGTCAGATTCGAAGGCGATATGCTGAATGCCTTCGCCATTTTTTTCAATGTGTTTAGCGATAGGAGAAGTTTCGTCGGTAGCGGCAGTAAGCTCTAATAATACTTCGCCTACTTTGAATGAAGCCACGTGTACTTTTCTGTCGATAACTGTTTCTCTGTGTACGTCAGCATCGGTGAATCCGATAACTTTTTTAAATACTTCGATACTTGCATCTAAATCTTTTACAGCGATGCCGATATGATTAATAGCTTTTAGCATAGTCTCATCTTTTATATATATTTAAAACATAACAATTTAAGACACAAAATTAAGTAAATTCCGCAATATAAACAAAGGAGTATTTCTAATAATTTAATATTATTGGAAATACTCCTCTGAGAACTTGAAATATTGACTATTGAAATTTATTCAATATTATTCTATATTCTTTTCGGTTTCAATTTTGAAGAATATTGTGAAGATTGCACCTCGGTTTGGTAAATTTCGAGCTGTAATTTTCGCACCGAATCTATCGGCGAACATCTTCACAATTGCTAATCCTAATCCCGTGCCTTCCTGAGGCTTATGAGTCGAGAAAAACGGATCGAATAATTTCTGTGTATCAGTAATATCAGGAAGTCCAGTTCCGTTATCTGAGATTTCTAAATAAATGTACTGCGAATCCTTGTGAGTATTGATTTTTATCCATTTATCTTTGTAATCAGTATTTCGTAAAGCATTTGCCGAATTTATTATCAAGTTGTTGATGATAAGTTCTAATTGCACCGGATTGGCTTTGACCATTAAATCTTCATCGGAAGAAAATAATTTCAATTTGATTTCTGAACTTTGCAATTTTTGGCTAATTAGCGAAACTGCTTTTTCTACTGCAGAATTTAAACTGATTAGGTTAAATTGTTTATTGTTCGGTTCCACCCAATAGCTTCTCATGTGTTTAATTATTTCATCGATTCTGCTAGCAGCTTCAGATATACCTTCGAGCATTTCGGTCATCATTTCGGGCAATACTCTGTGTTGTTTATTCCAGAATAATAAACCGTCTGCTCCCATTCTAATAGCATTTAGTGGTTGATTGATTTCATGAGTAATACCGCCGGCAATTACTCCGATAGAAGCTAATAGAGCGGATTTATTGATTAACTGTATAGCCTCATTTTTTTGTTTTTCGGCTTCAATGGTTAATTTGTTTATATTTCGTTTCTGTTCTTCTGATTTTTTTCTATCCGTAATATCCATTATAGCCAAAATTTGTCCACTATCACGAGAGTTTTGGTCGATAGCCTTAGCCATAACCAAGCACTCAACTGTTTCGCCGTTACCTCTTACAAATTCTAATTCAGACGAGCCTAAGCCGAATTCATTTACCTGAGAATATAATTTCTTGCCTGCTATTTCGGCTTCTTTCGGAGTTCTATATAGAATACTTAAATTTTTGTTGATTAATTCTTTTTCTGAATAAGCGAATACGTCAAAGAATGGTTGATTTGCCCACAGCAATACTCTGTCCTTGACCATACCTATTCCGATTGGAGTGGCATAAATAATTGCCCGTAAAGTTTTTTCGGATTCTTGCAGAGCGAATTCAATTTTTTTCTTGGCTGAAATATCTATACCGGAAACCATTACTTTTTTCCAACTATTTTCATAGCCCGGAGCGATTGCGAATTTCCAATATCCATAGATTAAGTTGCCCTTAATTGTACGCATTACGTTTTCGCCTTCGAATCGAGTGCTACCTTCGAATAATTTTATAAATAATTTTTTCAATGAAGTAAATGTGTCCGATAAGAATAGATTACAGAATTCGTCGAAAAACTGCTGCT
>CAZIIZ010000655.1:0-944 GCA_964539225.1 uncultured Hyphomicrobiales bacterium
CGAGTCTCGTCGGTTCCGCAGCAAATATTAGCAAGTCTCATAAAGACTTGCTTTTTTTGTATATATTGATATAGTTAATCCCGAACATTTCTAACAAATATGCAATTAATATCATACGATAATTCGATGTAGTCAATACCGTTGAACTCAACCGGAGTTTAATAAATTTGAAATACTTATTACTAATGTTTAACAGCTACGCTGTATAAGATACGATTTGTATTTTTACTCCGTAGGAGTTAAACATTAGTAACTAAAAGAACTTCACTCACTTCCACCAACTCCTGAGGATTAGAACATATTTATTTTTTATGTTTGGTATCAAGAGTAATCTTAGAGCTTTATATACATATTACGTAAAATTGGAAAGGTTTGGGATTAATAATGGTAAAAAATATAGCAAATATTTCAGTAAGTACTTTTAATTTTAATTACTTCAATTAGTATTTAGATTCGGATAAATAATAAAAAAACTCCCTTTTAGACGATTTTTCTAAAAGGGAGTTTTTTATATAAATTCAATTAATCAAGATGTCTTATAAGAAAGGCATTTTAATCACTTCTGCTGCGAATTTTTTGCCACGAGCTTCGATTTCGATTTTATTGCCCGGAGCCTTGAATTCTGCTGATACATAACCCATACCGATTGGTTTGTTCAAAGATGGTGATAAATTACCGCTGGTAACTTTACCGATTACATTGCCATCTTTAGAGATTACGTAATCATGGCGTGGGATAAATTTGTCTGATTCTACTACGAATCCTACCAATTGTCTTTTGATGCCTTCGGCTTTAACTTGCTTCAATAAATCACTACCATTGAAGTCGCCTTTAGCTAATTTAGTTATCCAGCCTAAGCCGGCTTCTAAGGTATTAGTTGTATCGTCAATATCATTGCCGTACAAGCAGTAGCCTTTTTCTAAGCGTAGAGTATCTCTGCAACC
>CAZIIZ010000655.1:954-2100 GCA_964539225.1 uncultured Hyphomicrobiales bacterium
CTGGAGTTCAGACGTGTGCTCTTCCGATCTAATCCAACTGGTTCGATACCGAATTCAGCACCGGCTTCGAATACTTTGTCCCAAATCATGTCAGTAGTAGCTTGGTCGCCGTGGAAATAAATTTCAAAGCCAAGTTCGCCAGTATAACCTGTGCGAGATAAAATCATATCTACGCCGCAAAGTTTGCCTAATTTGAAATTATAGAATTCAATGTCGCCCAATTCAGTCTCAGTCAATTTCTGCAATGTAGCAAGCGATTTAGGCCCTTGAATGGCTAACAAATGAGTGTCGTCGGATTCGTTAGTTAATTCTACGTCCATACCGGCAGCAGTTTCTACAGCCCAAGCCCAGTCTTTATCAATATTAGCACCATTAACTACTAGCATATAAGTGCCTTCGCCAAGGTTATAAACTAATAAATCGTCCACAATACCATTAGTTGGTCTGTGCATTGCAGAGTATTGAACATTGCCGAAGTTCAATTTGCTTGCATCGTTTACTGTTAATTTTTGAACGAATGCTAAGGCTTCTTTACCTTTTACCATAAATTCGCCCATGTGGCTTACGTCGAACACGCCAACTGATTCGCGAACTACTTTATGCTCGTGAAGAATTCCTTGTGGATATTGGATTGGCATTTCGAATCCGGCGAATGTTACCATCTTGGCATTTAATTTTTTATGAATCGCATTGAAAGCTGTTAGTTTCATTGTATCCTCGTAATTTGTATTTATAAATCATATATTAAATAAATAAGTATGCAAATTTACTAAATTATACGTCATAAATAAAACAATGACGATAAAATAATTTTCAGTCGCATATTATTACATTTTATAAGTTTTATGAAACCATTATGTTGTTTGTCATTGCTGCAAATTGGTAGCGAAGTTCCATGGGAAAATGTAATGATTAAGATTAGACTAAGATAGCATAAAATGACTATTGGAAAAGCAAGAACACTCCTCATACCGAGCGATGCGAAGCATCCAGTATTATCTGAAACTTTAAAAATTCAGGATTAGCTACGCTGATTAGTAAGAACGATTTCTTCGCTATGTATAAGACGACATCTTATGCTAATCATTATACACATCTTTTAGAGGTGTCATTCCTGCGGAACGAGTCTTCGAGTGGATGCAGGAA
>CAZIIZ010000656.1:0-2097 GCA_964539225.1 uncultured Hyphomicrobiales bacterium
TGTCAATGTATTGGTCGCTCAGATTGATTGATTTAGTTGACTTTGTTGCATTGTAATCAAATCGAATGTAGTCATCAGGATTCGTTAATGTAGCATCAGCTTCAAATAGTTCAATATTGTCGATCCACATAGTGCTAACTGCTTCATTGAGTACAAACTGGATACATGCATCATTTTCTGAAACCGTGGGAATAAAAAGGAATTCATTCTCTGTCCGATTTGTCGTTATATTGCAACTTTGAAAGGGGGTGAGATTTGCATAAGGAGTTAAATTCTGTCTTAGATTTGCACTTAAGGTTTGATTGTTATTTATTCCCTTTAAACTGAATTTAAGACTATATTTTTTGCGAACGTCTATCGCTCCAATTGCAATAATTAATGAAGACGCATTCGTACTCCCAGATACTGTTGTAAAATAATATTTTAAGGATCCGTTATCTAATTTTTGGGTATTATCCCAACTAATTAGACAATTGCTCATCGGTGACCAACAATATGTACCAGAGATATTGGTGTTGAAATTTCCATTACTGAATTTGTTGTTTCCTATTAAAAAATTTTCTGTATAGTTTGGAATAGTCATTGGAGAAGTTTTTGAATTAAGATCTTTCCCAAATGCTGCTTGCCATTGTGCTAAATTGTAGACGTTGGAGTTTACTTTAAATCCAAATCCTTCATTTACGGGTCGACAATAGTAATTGTAGTCAAATGGGCCGTAACTTTTTACGTCGTTTTCAGAGGTTGTAAAATCGATAATTTGTTGTGAAGTTGTTTTGGCAATTATAATGTTATTGTTGAAAGAAATATTTCTGATAAGTCCGGCAGGGCATGCATTGTATTGAATGTGAAATTGGCTTCCATTGTTAAATGATGTGTTGTTGAAAAGTGTTATCTCGTGAGAATTATGTAAGAATATCCCTCCATCTTTAACAGTAGTAATCGTATTTCCGCTAATTTCAATATTTGAAACGTTATCGTCCATGTAGATCCCGTATACTGCGCTATAATCATTGTTGGTGCCTTCGGGTGCACCAATTGCATTTGTAATAATATTCCCAACGATTTTACTCTGTAAAGGAGTACCTGTCTGGCTACAACCTCTCCAAGTGTAGATTCCTCCTCCATCATCTTTTGTAAGCAAGTAATTGCTTATTAAGTTGTTTTTTATACTGGCATTATCACCTTCGAAACGAATCGGTACATATCCAGTACTATCAATCGTGTTATATTCAATGATACTATTATTACCCCTGACAATGATTGCCTGGTATGCATCATCACCACTCCCTCCTGATCCGGGCAGTAGCCCAGTATTTAAAATTTTATTGTTTGAAATTGTTGAATTTGTACAGTTCACATATAGGTATAATGCGTTGTTCTTACATCCAGTAATATTATTGTTGCTAATTGTAATGTAGGATGAATTACTTGCTCTAATACCATTTAGACCAGAAGTGTTTATTTCGCAGTCGGTAATTGTGATTGACTTAACACTTGACATTTCAATTGCAGTAGTGTTAGCCCCTTTTATATTGAGATTTTTTAGATTAATGTATTGGGTTCCGTTTAGAACGATTAGATTTCCAATTGTAGGTACATCGATTGATACATTTGACGGATTGGCCGAATTTGTATATACACGTACTTTTTTAGTACTTGGACTAAAGTACCATTCACCATATTTATCTAATGTCAGTGGACTTTTTTGAATAAAATAACCCCAATTATTGCCGGGTGTATAATCTGTTGATCCAGTGTATGTTATTGTGTTTGCTGAGTGTAGTTTGATTGGTAAATTTTCAATTACCCAATGATTTGTTCTTACGACAACTTCTGCTCCAGTCCAATTTGGGGATGCTGCTAACTGGTTGTCAGTTATCTGTGTGTTGGAATTGTGTGACTCAAAAATTAGATATCCTTTGTTTGTATCTGTTATATTTGGGTATCGACCAATTTGTTGTGGAATTTTATTAATTAAAAGATTGTTTAGAGAAGATTCACAAGCAGGGCAATCAGATTCCCATGTATTTGTACCTTGGTTTGTCCAAGTGCTTAATGATGTTAATCCATTAATTTCAGGTTTTGTACCTGTTCCAT
>CAZIIZ010000657.1:0-2095 GCA_964539225.1 uncultured Hyphomicrobiales bacterium
GGAATTTGCATTAAATCGCCGCTAAATTGCATAATTGCTTTTTCAATATCTGAATTATTCAGATGAGAAACATCCTGCAAATTATCTTCTTCGCTTTCCAAATCATAAGTTTTAGTGGTTGCTCCGAGTTTGATTTTTGTTTTATATTGCTTTGGGAATTCTTGAAAAGTATTTGCTAATTTTGTCGCTTTCCCTACACATACTAACAACAAACCGGTAGCTAGTGGATCTAAAGTGCCTGCATGTCCAATTTTACGAGTTTTAAGTATTCCTCTCAATTTCGCAACTACATCGAATGATGTCCAACTCTTGGATTTATCTACTAATACAATTCCGCCCTCTTCAGGGATAGTATTGTACCAATCTGAGAAATTATTTACATTCGCTCTACTCAGAATCTTCATCTGCTTGGCTCACTTTGGCTGAATCGAGTACTTTTTGGATATGCTCAATTTGATCTAATGTATCATCAATAAAGAATTTTAATACCGGCGTATAGCGTAATCGTACTTTAGTGCCGAGTATGTGTCGTAAGTATCCTTGCTTAGTAGTCAGATAATCAATGAAATCTGACGCTGGGATATTACCGGCATAAAGGCTCACATATACTTTTGCTATTTTCAAATCAGGACTTATTCGAGCTGTGGTGAGCGTTACCAATCCTGCATTAATGCCAGAGGCTAAGTCCGTGATGGGCTTAGCCAAGGCTTTTTTAATTTCGCTTGCTACTTTTTCTGTTCTAATTGACATATTTATTGCAATTTACGTTTAATTTCTGAAATCTTGAAGCCTTCGATAATATCTCCGACTTCTATATCATTATAACCGACTAATGCTATACCGCATTCATATCCACTATCGACTTCGCGAACGTCGTCTTTATTACGCTTCAATGAATCAATATTTCCAGTAAATACTGGCAAGCCGTCTCTCATTAAACGAACTCTATCGTTTCTATGAATTTTACCATTCATCACCTGACATCCGGCGATAACGCCTAAACGACTGATTTTGAATACTTTACGTACTTCTATTACTGCTATAACGTCTTCTTTAAGTTCAGGAGTTAATAATCCTTCTAAAGCTCTGCGTATTTCGTCGATACAATCATAAATTATGCTATATTGGCGAATATCGACTGATTCATTCTCTGCAATTCTGCGAGCTTGAGCTGTCGGAGAAACTTGGAATCCGATTATAATCGCCCCAGAAGCTACTGCAAGCATTACATCAGACTCTGAAATAGTACCAACGCCTTTGTGAATGATATTTACTCGTACTTCGTCGGTGGATAATTTCTGCAATGAATCGCTTAACGCTTCTACAGAACCGCCCACGTCCCCTTTGATAATTAAGAATAAGTCTTTAACAGCACCATCGTGAATTTTCTTAGAAATATCATCTAAAGTTACTTGTTTGACTCTTCTGAATTCTTGTTGACGACGCAATTGCTGACGTTCGTTAGCAATATTTCTTGCATCGACATCACTATCTACTGAAGTTATAATATCGCCAGCTTCAGGCACTCCGTTGAGTCCGATTACTCTTACCGGCATAGAAGGTCCAGCTGTTTCTATTTTATTACCACGTTCGTCGAGCATAGCTCTTACTCTGCCATATTGATGTCCTGCTACGAAAGCATCACCAATATTTAAAGTACCTTTTTGTACAATTACTGTACATACAGGACCGAATCCTTTAGTCATATTTGCTTCGATTACAGTACCGCGAGCAGTTCTGTCCGGATTAGCTTTTAATTCAAGCATTTCGGCTTCGAGCAATATTTTCTCAAGCAATTTATCTATGTTAATACCTTTTTTCGCTGAAATTTCGACGCATTGATATTTTCCGCCCCAATCCTCGACTAACACATTATGGTCAGCCAATTGTTGACGAATTCTATCAGGTTGAGAATCTGCTTTATCAATTTTATTGATTGCTACGATAATTTGAACATTTGCCGCTAAAGAGTGACTTATTGCTTCAATAGTTTGAGGCATCACGCTATCGTCGGCAGATACTACCAGAATTACAATATCTGTAACCTGAGCACCACGAGCACGCATAGCTGTAAACGCTTCATGACCCGGAGTAT
>CAZIIZ010000658.1:0-2094 GCA_964539225.1 uncultured Hyphomicrobiales bacterium
ATGCATGTCCAGAAGTTGCTGTTTGGGGGGTAGTCAATAGTAAATTGTTTATTCCTGCTTTAAAGTAATTCAATACTTTGGTTTCAAATGTCCAATTTTCTCTTTTGCATACCTTCGCCTCAATAAACAAAACAGTATTTCCAATATTCTTATCTTCAAACAATATCACTGCATCTGCATCGCCAAACTCTGAGAATGATGGCTCGATAATAATTGTTGGATAAGAATCTTCTTTTAGTTCAAACTTTGGAAACTCTACGCCGGTAATCATTGGTTGAATTAAGTTTAAAAAATCTTGGAATGCTACTTTATGTGTATAAGCCATTTCATAAAAAAAAGAGTTAATAACTCCTCTTTCTGAATATCCTAATATTTGCATAATATCATCTTTCTAATGGTAAAAATAACGGTTTGTCTAAATTAGTAATATTTGGAGTAAAGTCCAAATTAATATTCTATTATTCCTTGATTTGTTTTTTTCGAGTGCCTATCAGGCTAAGTATTCCGCCGATTAGCGATAGAAACATAAATATCGCTACCAACGAACCACCCAAAATCGCTCCGAATAACGAACAGATTATCAACAAAATACCGATTAATCTTTTGTCCGAAACGATACCAACTACTCCCAGCACTATCACCACAAACGAGAAAAATACTCCGCCCCAGCCAAGCCCTAAGACTGTACTTGCTCCATCCGCATTGAATTGCTTGCCCATTCCGCCCACTACTAAAGTGAACAATGCCATTATCACCGCAAATATTCCGGCGATTATCGAGATTATTGCTCCTGCTTTTCGCATAATTTTCCCTTTCTATTCTTGTGTATAAATTGTAATTTCTTGATTATTATTATTAGCTTCTGTATCTTCGGCAAACAGAGGGCAATATGATAATCGACCGCATGCGTACCAATTAACTTCTTCCTCTGCTATCTCCACGAATAATATTCTCTTCTTGACAGTTCGCTTCATAGTTGTTTTCAGGATTTGCTCAAGTTGCACTTCATCCTTTTTCCCAATGATGACTATCAAGCTACCGTCCTCGCATTTATTCACTCTACCTTTAAGTATGCGATTATCTGGCATAGGGAACAATGCCGGAATTATCGCCGGCAAGTCGCTTGATTCGCGCGAAGTAATCTCCATAAGTTCGGTAACTAATTTTTGCGGCACGGCAGCTCCGCACGTGATTGTAAATGAATTCTCTGTATTTCGCAATTCATTGTTTTTACCGAATCCGGCAGGAATGATTTGATAGTTTCTCTTGCCATGGCTTTGCAATCTGAATATGCCACGAAGAACGCTTTTGATTAATTCGTTATATGCTTCTAATCCATATTGTATATAAATCATTACCGACGAATACGAAGCAGCAAACTCGTCTGATTCGATGCCACCAATGCCTAATCGCCTGTATGAGTTTTCGGCGAATTGATAGGAAGGTGCTTTGCTCGACAAATAGCTGAATACATTATTTGGTATCCTTGGATTACTGATAGTTGTCATTTTGTTTTCCTCATATTATTATAATATATATTTAATTGTTTTGCCTAAGTATCGAATTCCTCCTAAATCCGTCGTAGAGATTGTTTCCTCAAATATTTGTCTGATTATTCCGTCAAATTATCGAACATAAAATCGGAAATAACAACAAGTAATATCATTATCAGCATTCGATGGATATATCTTACAAATTCTTTTGTATCGCAAAAATTTATCAAAATACTTGTTTAACTTTTCTATTTGCAATTATAACGATATTTTTCAAAGTAAAGTGGGTAAGCGGATTACCCAATTTATCAGTGTGCATTCAGAATAAGGAAATAATATGCTAAACGAATCAATTATCAAGCTGATTAGACAAATAGAAATATTAGGGTTAGCCTGCGGGCAGACCGGAATACGAAAATCAGATTTAGCTGAGGCTTATGGCGTTTCAAATGATTCAATAAAAAAAGATGTTAGCAATATTAAAAAAGTAGGCATACAGATATTCTCCCAAAAACATCAAGGCGTAATCGTGGAGCAAATGGAGCGTGCCATAGCTGCGAAAATTGATCTCTACTTGCGTCTGCGTATGTATGACCGCATT
>CAZIIZ010000659.1:0-2093 GCA_964539225.1 uncultured Hyphomicrobiales bacterium
ATATTAAACGAAGCATTGTCTGTACTTCCTGTACCGGCAACCAAAGTATAAGTGAAAGTATTAGAAGCATCTGGATCTGTAGAACTCAAAGTTCCAACTGTTGAATTTGCAGAAACGTTTTCGTTAATTGAGCTTGCAGACAGAGCTATACTTGTTGGATATTCATTCAGATCGTTTATTGTAATTGCAAAAGCTTTCTCGAAGTATAAACCTCCTTGATCGCTGTTGCGAACCCGAACCGTATAACTACTTTTAGTTTCATAATCGGGACTGTTAATTATTTGCAAACTGTTACCACTAATATTAAACGAAGCATTGTCTGTACTTCCTGTACCGGCAACCAAAGTATAAGTGAATGTATTTGAAGCATCTGGATCTGTAGAACTCAAAGTTCCAACAGTTGAATTTGCAACAACGTTTTCATCAATTGAGCTTGCTGATAGAGCAATACTTGTTGGATATTCATTCTTATTGGTTATAGAAATTGTAACGGCTTCGTCGAATGAACCACCTTCTATATTATTTGCTCTAATCCTTGTTGTATAGGACGATTTGGTTTCAAAATCATAAGAGCTGGTAGATAGAAGATCCGTTGATGTTGCTATGTATGTTTTGAATGCCAAATCGTTTGCTGATGGATAACCACTGTGATATAAATGACCACCTGGGTAATTATCAATGTTTTCCCATGCAAAAATACCAGCCCCATTAAGAGTACAGTCCGTGATTTGGAAGGTGTACTGCTGATCTTTCGTAACAAAAATACCATCAAAATTGCAGTTTATATATTCATTTCCATGTATCGTTGAAGCGATTGCCTCTCCAAGTAATGTACCGCCAGTACCTTCACCTTTAAAAACTTTTAGTTTCATGGAGTAATTGTTATTTGCTCCACCATTGGTTTTCAATGAAATAATTGATAAGGGACCAGATGCACCTGCTGTAAATGATTGCCAAATAGTATATGATGGAAAAATCCCAACACTTATAGCACCTAACCCAGAATTTTGATCTTCGGTTAAGTTTACTTTCAAACTAAAGCTTGAATTATCAGTATCGCCAGTGCCGGAAACAAAACTGTATGAAGAACTTCCGTCTGAAGGAGTTGCCGATAAAGTACCAATAGTTGTTCCGATTGGACTATTTTCTATAATCGACGACGGGCTTATAGTAATATCTGTTGGATTAATTACTAAGGTTGTAAAACTCTGTTCTATTCCATAGCTTGTGCCAGCAGTATTAGTAGCATAAGCACGCACATAATACAAAGTATTTGCTAATAGTCCAGTAATCGATGAAGTAAATGCACCCGTAGCCGATGCCGCTCCTTGAGTTGTTTTAGTAGATAAAGCTGTTGTTGGGTTGGTACTAGTACTCCATACTACTCCGTATTGGATAGGATTTGGAACGCCTAAGCTCGTAATCGTACCATTACCGGTAGCAGTAGTTGCATCAATAGCTGATACTGCTTCAGTAGTAACAGTAGGAACGATTGGGTCAGTTCCAGCTTTATATTCGTAAGCTCCCATATCTATTGTACCCACTTGATTGTGGTTTGTACTTAATAATTTCCTGCTGAAACCAGTGCCGCGAATATCATAAACTTCACTATTATAATTATCTCTCCCGGCATCCAAGCAAGGAGATGAACCCATAATTCTGTAGTCTCCACTAGAAGCATCAAAAAAGCGAGGGTCAGTAGTTTTATTATTATTACTTGCTGATAAAGTACCTTGAACATCATTTGTCCCTGCTGAATAACAAGAATAGTTTAGCGTTACTGTATTCGTCGCACCATCAATATATATTTGCTTGCCGTTACCTGTTGCAGTATTTAACCAAATTATGCTATTGTTTAGGATTAATGTGGAGGAATTACAACTAAACATTCCACCGCCATCATTGACAGCACTATTACCACTTATTGTACTGTTTGTGATAACTGGGCTTGAACTACTATTGTACAATCCGCCGCCACCATTTGTAGCACTATTGGCGTTTATAACGCAGTTGGTGATTGTTGTATTCGAACTAGCTACGCATCCGGCAATTTTTCTTTTGCAAAAGATGTTTTTTTGGGTTTTGGTTTTGGC
>CAZIIZ010000660.1:0-2093 GCA_964539225.1 uncultured Hyphomicrobiales bacterium
TGACTTCGTCGCCTTCATTCGCAAACAGACCAACAACTTTGCCTTGAGTTTCGGCAGAAATAATCATTTCGTCGGCTTCGAAGTTGCCGAAAGCATCGCTTTTATCATTTTTATTGCTGCAAGAGCTGATTAGAGTTAATCCAATCGCTAAAAATATTATATTCAACATTTTCATATTTGTGTTTCCTTTGAGATAATAATTAGAAATTACCGGATTTGATTAATAATTTAATATTTGAGGATAATAATTGAATTTTATGAGTATTGAAATTGATGTTGTATTGGGTTAGATTGTTCAACTCTGTTAAGTAATCTGTGATAGTAATAGTTCCGCCAGAAAACTGAGTAAACAAAGTTTCGCATTGTTGTTTCTGCAAATCTACAATTTTCTTATCTTTCTGAATAAGATTTTCATATTTACTAATGTCTTCTTTATACGAAACAATTGAATTCTCGAATTGTTTATCGAATATCGCCTTATCTAAATTGATTAATTCTTTATTGATTTCTAAATTCTCTTTGCTTCTATTGTTATTTCCCCAATCGAAGAAGTTCCATTGGAATTTCAATCCAAATGTATAGAAGAAGTCCGCTCCGTCTTTCGCCATATTGAATGGATTCGGATTCGCATATCCGCCTTTAGCGAATGCACTAATATTTGGCATTATTTGCGATTTAACTTCATCTTTTTTATTTTCATATAGTTTGTTTCTGTTTTCAAATAAATCATATTCCGGGCGTTTTAATGATAATGTTGAATTATATTCCATATTCTCTGGAGTTTCTAATTCAGAATTTACAATTGCATCATCTTCTATCCAGATAGCAAGCATTCGCTGTAGCGTAGTTTTATCTTTTTGGGCTTGCTCAATTTTTTGATCTATCTTTAGTAGTTCTATGTCGATACTATTCACAGCCGTATTCAGCACTACTCCGTTACTTACTAACGATAGAGTTTGGTTGCGTTTAATTTTTAAATTGTCTCGCATAGTATTGAATACTTTAATGCTTTCTTGCAGAATAATAACTGAGAAATAATATTCCGCTATTGTTTCTTCGAGCTTTTGGTTGTTAATGCGAGTATTAATTTTATTAATTTCAAGTTCAATTAATTTGCTGTCCTTAGCTGCACTTGAATATCCGCCTTCATAAATATTTTGAAGTATAGATAAGCTCAAGTTGTATTGTTCTTTCGGTGCTGATGGCATTTTCAATCCCGGAATTGGTAGATTCAAATCCATCTTAAACACATCGCTCTGATACGAAGCTTGAGCTTCAGCTTTGAATTGCGGTAAATAGATAGAACTCAAATTCTCTCTATCATTAGCAGATACTGCCTCGAAGTGTTTATCCTGCTTCGAGTATTCGCTTTTTTCTATTGCCTTGGCTATACATTGCTTCAAGCTGTACGATTCGGCGAATCCCTGCGAATGAATTAACATCAGCATTGCTAAAGTAATTAAATACTTTGTAATGCTTTCAGATATTTTCTTTCTTTTCATATATTTTCTTTCAATTAGTTAGTTTTTATAATTAAATTATTTAGTTTAACAATTTGGTTAACATTATGTAAATTTTTTTATAGACGAAGTGCTGATAAAACAAATTCTGCAACAAAAGTTTTTCGCTCAATTAATAAAGTTTGATATTCTTCTTCAGTTTGATTTAAAATATGCTTAATTACAGGTCTTACCACAATCGGAAAGATAACCATAGACATAATGTTCATAATTAATTGCTCAATCTTAATTGGTCGGAATTCGCCTTTCGCAATTTTTTCATCAAGTTGTTTTTGTATGCTAACAAATTTTTCTATGAATTTGAATTTTGTAAAATGTTCGATTAATCGATCAGGATTTGCACTGATTTCGTGTATAATAAAACTTGGTAAAAATGGGTGCTGCATAATAAAACTCGAATACTCGAAAACGAAATTTCTAATTTTGTCTTCAAAGCTCAATTCAGATAAAAATATTTCTCCTACCTTAGGAAATATATTTGATATTGCTGTTATGAATATTTGCTCAAATAATCTATCTTTGGATCGAAAATAATAATGCAGCATCGCTTTATTAATTCCGGCTGTATCTGCA
>CAZIIZ010000661.1:0-2081 GCA_964539225.1 uncultured Hyphomicrobiales bacterium
AATAATCGATAATGATCTGACGAACAAAAAGTAAGAGTAATTAATTTCACGATTTTATCTTCTTTCTTGATTTCGTTTAGTACTTCCAATCCGCTTAACCCAGGCATTTTAATGTCGACTATTGCTAAATCGGGCTTCAAAATTCTTAATGCTTCAAGTGTTTCGGTGCCATTATTAAATGATCCAACAATCTCTACCCTCTCATACAAGCTAAGCATAGTATGTAGTCTCTCAATAATTAACTTTGAATCATCTGCTAATAATACCCTCATAGCCGTAATTTATTTTACAGAATAAAAGTACAATCACATCAAAGCAGGACTTGTAGGATAAAGGATAATGAATTGTAAGGAAAATACTGATTCTTTTGTAGGATATATCCTACAAAGAAATGTAATGCCCATGCCTATAGTAAATTATCTTCTGTTATATTGACAACACCTCAAACTCCTCTCTAAAAGATAGTAGAGCGTTGGTATAATTCATATTAATCGCATTAATCATAAGGTCTGTGACTCACAGACATAGGTGAAGATTTCAATACCAATGTTGTTTATTTATTAATTATTGGACTCCTTTGGAGTCCCAATGTTTGTAGCAATTTTATTGCTACAAACTTGCGACCCCGAATGGGGTCGAAGAATAATAAAATCATTTAGTTTTTAGAATTATTTTAGTAGAGTTTCCTAAAATGAGATGGCGGCTCAAGGCCGCCATGACGAAATATTGGACTAAATCATAACTAGTAACAGTAATATTTCCACTATACAAATAACCCAAATGTCATACTGTGTGGAGTTGAATTATTTGTTTGAAAACAACATAGATTACCTTCGGCGAGAAAAGTTCTTCATTACGCCTGCCTTCCTTCGTCGGAGTTTACGCTGAACGTAGTGAATGTGCCCAGAATGACGGCAGGCAGGTTCTAAATAACAAATTATATATAATTTGCATTAATTATATAAGCTTGTTTTCTATGCAGTATTTGGTAAGTTCTGTGTTCTTTGTTAATTCCATTTTTTCCATAATACGACTTCGGTATGTTCTTACGGTTTTATTAGAAATAAAAAGTTCGTCGCCTATTTCCTGAAGCGATTTCCCGTTTGCAAGTTTAATCATGATTTCAAATTCACGACCTGAAAGGATATCATGTTTCTGCTGGTATTTATCTTTATCAAGATGATGTGCAAGATTTTCAGCAAGTGTTTGTGAAATATATTTTCCTCCCTCCGAAACTCTTCTTACTGCTAATAATAGTTCATCCGATGCGGTTTCTTTTGTAAGGTATCCGGAAGCTCCCAGTTTAATTGCACGTATTGCATATTGTTCCTGTGGATGCATACTTAGCATCAATACATTTGTTGATGGCCATTTTTCTTTAACCGATTTAAGAACTTCTAATCCATTTTTGTCGGGAAGTGAAATATCCAGTAACATAATATCGAAAACATTACTTTTTAAAAGTAAAAGTGCTTCGCTACCACTTCCTGCTTCTTCGATTAACGACACTCCTTGCAATTGCTGGAGTATTTGCCTTAGACCATCGCGAACAATTTTATGGTCATCACAAATCAGAATTTTCATATTTTCATTTATTAAACATCTTTCAAATTAATTTTATCGGAGTTCAATGTAAAATTAATTATTTATTGGTATAGTTAATCTTATTTCAGTTCCACGACCATTTTTACTATATATATCAAAAGTGCCCCTTAATGAAGCAGCTCTCTCTTTCATGCTAATAATACCAAATGATTTTTTTGATTTTATTTCATTTTCAGTTATTCCTGTACCGTTATCTGAAATCCTGAAATTTATATAATCATTCGTTTTGCAAAACTCTATATCAACCATAGTTGCCTTAGAGTGCCGGGCAATATTTGTTAGCGATTCCTGCATTATTCGAAAAATGATTAGAGAAGCATCATGGGAGATTTCAATCCCTGAATCCAAATCGAGAAAAATTTCAACTCCGTTTCTTTGAGCAAATTCATTTGTATACCATTCTATGGCTGCCTCAAGACCAAGATCTTCGAGAAGCTCCGGCCTTAGTTGGGAGGTTAGTCGCTGAACGGTCTTTA
>CAZIIZ010000662.1:0-2077 GCA_964539225.1 uncultured Hyphomicrobiales bacterium
AATCATAGCTTTTGCAGGCACTTTTGTAATATTTTTAGAAAAAGGATTGGATTTCAAATCTGATTATTTTATAGGTAATATTTTAGCATTAGTGGCGAGTTTCGCTTGGGCTGTATATACCATAATTGGCAAAAAGTTAATCCCCAAATTTGGAGCTACTTATTCCACTGGATTAGCTATTATCCTTGGCTTCTTTTTATATTTGCCAATCTTTGCGATTATCGGCAATACTTCGTCGTATTCTAATATGGATTTATCGGCTTGGGGCAAGATCGCATATTTAGGGATTATGAATTCAGTGGTTGGATACGGACTTTGGTATTGGATGCTTAAACGAATGGATGCCAGCAAGCTATCTGTAACCAATAATCTTCAACCGGTGCTTACTGCAATTCTATCAGCTATTTTTCATACCTTCGGATTTACTCCGCAATTTATTATTGGGGCGTTATTCGTTATGCTTGGAGTATATCTAACTCAAAGAGGATAATCATCTCAAAATTCAATTATAATAATCAATAATTGTTAGCAATATTTGGCAAGCAAATACGTAAATTTAAGTGGACAAAATTTATAATTATGCGAGACAAATATGACTGACCTAATTACAGTATTCCTACTATACTTCACATCATTTTTTACGTTGATTAATCCGCTGGGCTCGATGCCGATTTTTATGACGATGACGGCTACTCTGACCGAAACCGAAAAGCGAAAAACTGCTCGCAAAGCCACTATTATCGCATTCTTTACAATTGTACTTTTCGCTTTTACCGGACAATTCCTTTTTAAATTTTTCGGCATTTCTGTGAATAGTCTTAGAGTGGTCGGCGGCATAATATTTTTTATTATGGGTATGGACATGCTTCAAGCTCGCCTAACCAGAGTGAAGCTCAATCCAGACGAAGTCGTAAATTACGTAAATGATATTTCTGTTACTCCGTTAGCTATACCAATGATATGCGGACCGGGAGCTATTACCAATGCTATTGTATTGATGGAAGATTCCAAAACAATTGAATTGAAAATTATCCTTTTTGCTTCAATTTTCGCAGTTATACTTATTAATTTTATAGTTCTATCCGCTTCGTCGAAGATTACTAAATTAATCGGCGAAACCGGAAATAACGTGATGATGCGTTTGATGGGACTAATCGTAATGGTAATTGCTGTAGAATTCTTCTTCAGCGGACTGAAGCCAATAATTCAAGGCATAATTAGGTAATATTTTAAATAGTAAAACAATATCAAATTATTTCTACAATAATTATGGCTTTGCTACATCTAACTAATTGAATGAATAGTAATAAAGTAAAATGTTATTACTTCGAAGTTGAATAAAAAATAAAGCGGAATAAATTAATGATTTAAGTCAATACTAATAATTTCTTCAAACATTTTCCAGGAGAAAGAAATGTCTAAACTGCTCAAGAAACTCGAGGAAGTATTTCCTAAGCAAAAGAAAGAAATCGCTGCATTCGTGAAAGAACACGGCGATAAAGAAGTATCGAAAGTTACTTTAGCCCAAGCTTACGGAGGTATGCGCGGAGTAACCGGAATCGTATGCGATACATCGGTAGTGCCGCCGGACAAAGGATTAATTATTCGTGGTATCGAATTAGATAATCTGAGGGATAAAATGCCCGAAGAAATTATTTGGTTATTGCTGACCGGAGAACTTCCGAACAAAGAAGAATTAGATGATTTAATCAAAGAAATTGGCAAGCGAAAGGGAGTGCCGGACTACGTCTGGACTACTTTAGAAGCCCTACCGAAAGATTCTCACCCGATGGTAATGCTTAGTACCGGAATTTTAATTATGCAACGGGAATCGGCATTCACTCAGAAATATAACGAAGGCAGCGGTAAAGATGAATACTGGGTTCACACCTTAGAAGATGCTCTGACGCTATTTGCTCGTATGCCTGAGCTTGCAGCCGGAATTTATCGTATGCGGTTCAACAAAGGTGAGAGAATCAAGCCAAATCCTGATTTCGATATGGGCAAAGACTTAGCCAATATGCTCGGACTTGCCCCCGGAAACGAAGAATTTACTGAATTGATGCGATTATACATT
>CAZIIZ010000663.1:0-2069 GCA_964539225.1 uncultured Hyphomicrobiales bacterium
CTTTGCGAAATAAATGTCCTAAGGAACAGGGCAAAAAGTGCATAAATAAACAGAAAAAGGACAAGCCAAATGAAATTAATAATATTTGATATTGATGGTACATTGTGTAATACCGAGATAATAGATGATATTTGCTTTTTCGGAATCTTTAATTCTTTATATAATTGCGAAATTGAGAAAGAAAAATGGAATTTATATAAAATATTAGCAGATTGCACTGATTTGGCTATGTTCAAATATATTCATAAGGAATTATTTAATCGTACTCCTGAATTGACCGAGATTCAGCATTTTAAAGACAATTTCTTCACTTCTTTGCGTTCGAGTTGGCAGACATTTCCTCGTTTGTTCGGAGAAGTGCCTGGGGCTAAACAATTTGTGGAGAATTTATATTCCAGAGATGATTGTAAATTAGCAGTTGCTACCGGGTGTTGGAGCGAATCAGCACTTATTAAATTACAAGCTATTGGTTTGGGACATTTGAATATACCAATTTCGTGTTCTGACGCTATTGCTTCTCGTAAGCATATTTTGAGTAATGCCTGTATTTTAGCGGAGGAACAATATCAGTCTGAAGGCTTTGATGAGATATATTATTTCGGTGATGGAGTGTGGGACTATCAATCGGCTAAGGCTCTGAATATTAAATTTATCGGAGTCGATTATGGCAATAATAATACTTTTTATGATGTCGTTCCGGACTTAATAATTAACAATTATTTTGAGTCTGCCGATGTAATAGATGATATGCTCGCTATAATTTAGTAAAAAGTAAATATTTCTGATAAATGTTCGATAAACTAAAAATATTTCTTGATTAAATAAAAAAATAGTATTAAATTGGGCAATCAAGAGTATGCGTTGTTTTTAGCTTAGACGGCTTGATATGTATAATAATTGAAACAAACTAATAGAGTAAGGCATCTATGAACAAGGGTATAAAAAAATATATGCAAGACATCACGCAGGTGTTTGCACTCGGTGTGGACGTACTAAATGTGTCTCGCTCGCTTAAAACTATCAGCTTGGACTTAAAGCTATTGGCAATTAATGGTATTGTGCAAGCGGCAAAGATCGGAAACAACCAAGGGCAGTCTTTGATTACCCTGTCGGGTTTCTTATCTGCCTTGCCTCAGCAAATAGCCCCAGAGCTTGCAGATTTAGAAGGATTGACTAATCAATTGGCTCGTCAGATTACTATTTGCTCTATTACTGTGCGTAGATTTGTAAATTATTCAATCACCTTAGACAAAACAATTAAATCTGCTTTCGTTAAGAAAATTCGAGTAGATTCTAAAGATTTGAATATCTATAGTACTAAGGTACTATTGCGTTTGAAGCATTTACCAGCTCTGAATGAACTAGAGCCGTTGATGAAAGAAAACGTGCTACTTTTAGCTCAGAAAAATTTAGATTTGATGTTAGTGCTTAACAATTATTTGTTTTCATCTTTAGCCAGAATCATACGTACTCGTAAGAAAATTGAACGAATTCGCCAAAATGGATTTATTGCCAATTATATGGGAACTAATATCGCTATAGAATCAGCGTATTTGTATTCCGGCAAAAAAGATTTCGAGGCCTTGGTTAGCAATATTAAAAATATTGTGATTGCATTAAATGACAAATTGGATGCAATTTTAGAAAAATTAATTGATAGCGAAAAAATATTATCAAACTTAATAAAATTAGGAATTATCAAATGAGAAGCGAAATACTTTTTGATAGTGGTGATCACAAGTGGATAGTTTTAGGCAGAGATGCCGAGAAAAAAAACGAAGTTATCGACACGAATGAATTTATCATCGTAGATAACGGGCAGGCAATTTTGCTCGATCCGGGCGGAATTGAAATTTTCCCTCAAGTATTAACCGAAATGACAAGATTTGTGTCAACGGCTAATATTAAAGCCATTATAGCCAGCCATCAAGACCCAGATATTGCTTCATCCTTAGCAATGTGGCTAGACTTAGTGCCGGATGTAAAGATTTATTGCTCTTGGATTTGGACTGGCTTTATAGCTCACTTTGGGATGGGTACCGAATTGAAGTTAATTGGAGTGCCAGACG
>CAZIIZ010000664.1:0-2069 GCA_964539225.1 uncultured Hyphomicrobiales bacterium
GACTTAGACGGTTCAAAAATAACTGCTAATACAATTACTGTATCTAAATTAACTGGAAGCGCGATTCCGCCTAAAACATATTATCAAACTACTGCGCCCACGACCGGAATGAACGAAGGGGATTATTGGGTAGACACTGATGATAGCAATAAACTATATTTATACCAGAGTTCTGCATGGACAGTAATCAGCGCAAGTGGTGGCGGAGGTGGAGTAACTACCTTCAGGCAATCTACTTGCCCCACATCTACTTCGGCAGGGGATCTATGGATAGATAGCGATTATAGCAAGCTATATCGGGCTACGAATGCCGGAGATGATGCGGTAACGGCCGGAGAATGGGTTTTGATAGATGCTGCCATAGCAACCGGGTGGGCGCATGCATCTGACACCACAAAAATAGATGGCGGGGATATCTACACAGGCACAGTAACGGCCGATAAGATAAGTGTTGGTCAGCTGGATGCAGTTACGGCGAATACCGGTTCTTTAACGGTTGACGAAAGTATAACAGTAGGAACTGGTAAGGTTGTGGTAGACGGGGTTAATGATTGTATCAATGTATATGACGGTAGTGCTGTTTTAAGAGTAAAAATGGGGAAATTAAGTTAATGTCAACATACGGATTAATAGTTAAAGATTCCGGTGGGAATATAACATTAGATGTTGATGAGAAAATAAATAGGGTTAGATATACCCACGAGGAAGCAGCAGCTACATCGGATTCTGTTACATTAGCTGATATAGACGGGAAACTTACCGTGCAAATTGCATTTGCAATAAATGTTACAAGCCCTCTTCATTGTCCACACGCAGTCACCCGGAGTGGAACTACAATTTCTTGGGCTCCTCTTAGCTGGGGATATACTATTGGCAAAGACTCTTTAATATTAGCGTTTATTTATGTATAAAATATGGGATACGGATTAGAAGTTAAAAATAGTGCAGGAGATATAATAATAGACGGAGTAAATAAAAACTTTGCTCTATACGAAAGTGGCAGTGGGACTATATTAAATACAGTAAAATATCTTGATGTTGCTTTTTCTACGCCTACGTCACAAATTCCTATTATAGCAATTCAACCTTCCGATACTACCGGATATACTTCTATGATGGGATACAATAAAAGCGGTTCTAATTGGATAGGTTTTAGGGTTGGTTCGAATATTGGTAGTAGTTTTAATTGGAAAGCGTATATAGCGCATCCTACGGTAAAAGTAGAGAATTACGGTTTGGTTGTTTATGATGCAGCAAGTGAAATAATTTTTGATTCTGCAAGAACCTATTTTAAAATTTATTCGGTTACAACCGGAATTGCTTTAAGTGGTAATGGTAATCAAACTATTACACATTCAGGCATATCAAATCCTTACTATTTATGGGGTCCGGAAAGATTTCAGTTGGTCGGGCAATATGTGGGTGGTCATTGGTTTGAGTTATTTATAAGAACTTGTATAAAAAAAGTGGATGCTACCTCTGTTATGTTGGCTTGGCAAATTATTGGTGGCGCAGGTGTACCGAATGCGGAAACTCGTATTGACTCATTAACGCAAACATTAATTGTATTAAAATGAAAACTTTATTTATTATCTTAATATCTATTGGAATTTTAGGTTGCAGTTTTAATCAAAATTATGTTAAAGACAACAGGAAGTTTATTGAATGTGATTTATGCCACTCCTTTATTTACCAAGAATATTACGTAAGAAATGATTATTTTGATGGTGATCTTTGTTATAGATATAGGGTATATTGCGATGCACGGGTAGTATGCAATAACTGTTACAGAATTATGGGTTCGCACTTACAAAAATTATTTGATAAAAAAATGATTAAATTATCAATGACTCACAACCAGGAGAAATAGGATGGAACAATTTTTACCCAAGTTAATGGAATATGGTGTATTGGCTGTAGTAGTGTGTATTTTATTTTTTATCCTTTGGCAGATTATCTGTTGGGCTAAAACCTTTATATCCGGCCAAGCCTTGCAGTATTTCAATTCTGTAACTGAATTGACTAAGCAACATAATACAGAAAGAATTGCTTGGTTGGAAACATTGGCG
>CAZIIZ010000665.1:0-2061 GCA_964539225.1 uncultured Hyphomicrobiales bacterium
CTGGGCTGATGCTATTAATTTTGTATCAATTTCGTCGCCGACGTTAATAATTTGGTCGTAATAATACAAAGCTTTTTCGTATTTGCCAGTTTCAAGGCACACCCAAGCTATACCGTGGCGTACATAATTTATCATTCTCGAATTCGGATAAGTTTCGATGAATTGAGTATAATGACTTTCGGCAACTGCTGTATTACCGGCTATATTATATGCTTCTGCTTTCAGATATAGTGCTTCTTCGGCTGCCGACTCGGTATTAGTCTGCGGCTCGAACTTGGCTCCGTCGTCTGTCTTAGTTGATATTCTATTTAGCACGGTTAGAGCATTGTCTAATGCTATGATTGCATTAATATGATCTCGTAAAATTAAATAATTATTTGCTTCTCGGATTCGGGCTGAAACATAATTATTAGAATACGGATGTTTTTTAGTTAAAGTTTTATAATAAGAGATTGCTTGTTCGTGATTCTTACTTATTTCAGAAGATAATCCTAAAGCGAATAGTGCATCATCGGCATAAATACCATCGGGATATTCTCGATAGCATTCTTCAAAGATAGGCTGAGCTTCAGTAAATTTACCTTGGTGAAATAGCGAAACAGCCTGCCAAAATACAGCATTATGTGCCAATTTATAGTAGGAGCTGTCTGCCCGTTCAGTAAAATCTTTGCGAGCCAAAGTTTTAGCAATGGCTAATAAACCTTCTGCTTTGTTGTAATCTCTACTTTGAAAAGCCATATATCCACGCATTAAAGCTGCTAATGGGACGAACGGAGAATTTGCTCTGTTACGAATAAAATAATCTAATTTGCGTTCGGCTATTGCATAATTCTTGCCATACATATCAATTTCTGCGAGAAGTAGTACTGATTTATCTTCAGAAAACTTTCCCTGAAATTCGCGAATAGAATTCTTAATAGTTTGGTCAGCAGAGCGAATTAATTCATCGCTCATTAAATTGACAGAGCGTCGATATTCCATAGCCTCGCCGTCGAAACTATAAACGGAATCTGCTTTAGCATTAGATATATTTATCGCTATCAATGTTGAAAGCAATGCAATTTTTTTCAGATTCATTTTTCTATATCGTTTTCTTGTACATTCTTATTATTTAATTACCAATTTGAGAAAAGTGAAAATGCAAAGATAAAAAATGTCGTAATAGACTGTAAAATATCATACTTGAGTCCTAAATACGCATATTGTTTACACTTTTCCGAACGATAAAATTACAAAAAATTCAATGGAAAAACTAATAAAATATTGAAAATACTTAGTTTTTTATTATTTTGCATTGCAGAAGAATGCACGTAAAAATAAATTAATAAATAATATTGAAAATAATAACAAAATGATGAAAAAAAACTTAAATCAAAAGACATATTTTGATCTGACAGAGCATAATAAAATTCAAGTGGTAGTTTTTGTAGTTATCGCTTTATCTTTGTTTGTGTCTGCTCTGTTGTTTTCATTGCCTTTACAACGAAATTTTTTCGAGCAGTTTCTTTTGGGAGAAGTTCGTACTGAAGGAGATCCGCTTCCGTATTCATTTGCTTCTCAGGATAATTTTCATCAACCAAATTACTTATTTGCTTGGGCAATTGATTTCGAATCTAAATCTTCTAATCCTGTTCGGCATTGGTATAATCCTACTATGTCGGTTTCCTTGGTTCTTGGGCTGTTTGCGGTAGCCATGACGGCAATTATTACTTCATTGCTTCCTCAGAAGTTTGGATTTATGCGGCAAAAGATAGAGCGAGAAACTCTCAACCTACTCGATAAAATATCAATGCATAAGTATGGATATTACGGAAAGGAGGAACAAAGAGAAGTTGCCAACGACTTAATCAAGGCTGATTTAAGAGATTTGCACGAAATGGCTAACGAATCCATTATGACCTTGGAAGATTTGAAGGTTATTAAAAGAGCTTTGGAGTGGATTCAGGCACCGTTTTACAAGAAATTAATTAAAATAAACGACGGCATCAAGCTGTATATGCGATTTTACTTTACTATTCAATACGGTAATACTATGTTGGGCTTCGTATATATTGGAGCTTC
>CAZIIZ010000666.1:0-2056 GCA_964539225.1 uncultured Hyphomicrobiales bacterium
TCATCATTCCCGGAAGCCAAATTAATCCAATAGTAGCATTTGATGCTATAGTCGGAGCAAAAGAAATCTTCAATGCTTCAGAAAAAAAAGGTCGCAAAGCTTCATTTCTCGTAGCTCCGGCAATTAAAGAATACTTGTATCGAGCCTCTTCCGTCCTCAAATTTTTATAAAATGCTCTAATACCGATAATTGCATTGGTAATACAATTGCCTATCACCATTCCGGTAATTGGAATCATATAGCGAGCATTAAAAAATTCAGCGTAATTCATAACTATCAAAGCATAAATTAATCCATTTAACACAACATCACCAATTATTCCGGCAACAACAGGAAAAATAAAAGCTCGACTTTTCAATTCACTCCTGCGAACAATCGAAACCGAAGCGGCAATCATCATTATCACTATCCAAAGAAAATTTATCGCCAGACTATTTAGTGCAAATATATATTTAAGATAAAATCCTACGAATAAAAGTTGAATTGCCATCCTGAAAAATGCAATTAACATTTGGCGAACTAATCCCGTACGATAATATTGGAAAATTAGCACAGGAATAATTATTACTAACGAGCCGAGAATTAGATTTATCCAAGAAATATCATTAGTTCCCATTCTCGCCTCCGATATAAATGATCCAATCGAACAAGTTATCGAACTCCGAACTGTGCGAAATGCAAAGCAAAGTCTTCGTATTGTTCAAAATTAATTTCATTGCCTTTTGGGCTGTGGTATTATCGAGAGCAGATGTCGGCTCATCCATCAGGCTTAACTCCCTATTGAGCAATAAAGAGCAAATTATGGCTATCCTTTGCGACTCGCCGCCCGACAATGAAGTATAATCATTACGCAATTGCTCCTCGGCGAGGTTCAATTCTTTCGCCAAAGTATAAATTTTCGAAATTTCTGGTTGGTTTGACTTGTTTAGTTTATTATCGAATATGCTTTGGATTCCGGAAATAGTAGAACCGGATGAAAACAACTTCAAATTCTGCGGCACCCAAGCCAAATCACGACGAATTGTTTGAATTTGAAGTTGCGAATACGAAGCTAACTTCCAGAATAATTCCCCTTCGTTTGGCGAAATAAATCCCATAATAAGATCTAATATAGATGATTTACCTGAACCGGACGGTCCCTTTAGAAGTATTTTCTCGCCGGAATGTATTTTGAAATTCAGGCGAGAAAATATAGTCTTTGAATCATAAATTAAGCTAACATTGCGAAATTCGAGCATAATTTGCCTTATTCTACTGTTACGCTTTTAGCTAAATTACGTGGTCTATCCACGTCCTTGCCTAATTCCACAGCCATATAATAAGCCAACAACTGCATAGGAATCACCGCCAAAGCCGGAGTTAGCATAGACATAGTCTTAGGAATATAAATCACGTCAGTAGCATAATTTTGAATATCGTCGTCGCCTTCGTTCGCAATGGCAATGATTTTTCCTTTGCGGGCTCGGACTTCTTCGATATTAGATTTTACTTTATCGTAGATTTCATCTTTAGTTGCGATGAACACTACGGGCATATTTTCGTCAATTAGAGCAATTGGACCGTGCTTCATTTCTGCTGAAGGATAGCCTTCGGCATGAATGTAAGAAATTTCTTTCAATTTCAAAGCACCTTCTAATGCAACCGGGAAATTATAACCACGTCCGAGATAAATAAAGTTTTTAGCAGAAGCGTATTTTTTAGCAATTGCTTCAATTTTGTCAGAATTTGCTAAAATACTTTCGATTTGTTGAGGAATCATGGTCATAGCTTTTGCAATTTTCATTCCTTCAGCTTGCGACAGACTACGCATTCTGCCTAAATAAATCGCAAGTAATGTAAATACGGCTAATTGCGAAGTAAATGCTTTAGTCGAAGCAACGCCAATTTCCGGACCGGCGTGAATATAAATGCCTGCTTCGGTCTCACGAGCAATTGAACTGCCAACGGCATTCACTATTCCGCAACAAGTGGCTCCCTTTTGTTTTGCTTCTTTGATAGCAGCAAGCGTATCGGCAGTTTCGCCGGATTGCGAAATCGCAAACACAACATCATCCGG
>CAZIIZ010000667.1:0-2054 GCA_964539225.1 uncultured Hyphomicrobiales bacterium
ACATTTTTCCATGATTATCTTTGCATTAGGCCCCTGTACCGCTAATTGAAAATAATCGCATTATAGCAGTCGTTCGCACCAGTCTATATGCCCAGAACATAGATGATTTGATTGACGACATAGAAAATAAAATTATCAAAATCACCTCGTTGGTGATTGTTCTATCGCTGATTATCGGCTATCTGCTTTCTCGACATATTACCAATCCGTTGAAGAGAATTGTTGCCGCATCCAAACGAGTGGCGAACGGTGATTTCAATACTAAAGTAGTTACTCGAAATCGGGACGAAATGAAAGATCTCTCCGAGAGTTTTAATTATATGACTGAACATATTAATGATTTATTTAATCAATTGAACGACGAAAAAGAGAAAATCGACGGGCTGATTACCACACTCCACGAAGGATTTATCGTAATCGACGATAGCGGAAAATTGCTTTTAGCGAATAATACCTTCGCAAATATTATTGGTAAGACAGAATTAATCGGAAAATACTTCTGGGAATTGATTCAGAACAACGATTTTACCGATTTTATCAAAACTATACGACTTTCTAAGACTAGCAAAAGTATAGAGATTCCAATTGGAGAAAGTTATTATTTAGCCAGTGCTAATTATTTAACCGGCAAAGGTCTTTATGTCGTAATTCTTCATGATATTACGAAAAGCAAGGAACTCGAGCAAATCAAAAAAGACTTTATTGTGAATGTGTCGCATGAGCTTCGTACACCTCTGACTGCGATTAAGGGCTTTGTGGAGACTATGGAAGACGAAGCCGAGGGCGATGACTTACATTATTTAGAGATTATCCACCGCCATTCCGATCGTTTAATCAATATAGTGAACGATTTACTATTGCTCTCGAATTTGGAAGATAAATCAAGCTATTTGGTGTACGATAAACTTAATTTCGAGCCATATTTGGATAATATTCTCACTATTTTCCATCAAAAATTAGAAGATAAAAATCTCCGGATGATGATTGACATCCATCCGAACACTCCGCTAATTGATGCCGACCCATTCAAATTGGAACAGGTTTTCATTAATCTTATTGATAACGCCATTAAATATACGGATAAGGGCGGGCTGACTATTTCTGTGAAAAGGATTCTGCATAAACAAATCGACAGCGTTCAAATAGACATAATCGACAGCGGAATCGGAATAGCGAAGGAGCAGCTCGGCAGAATTTTCGAGCGTTTCTACGTAATCGACAAATCCCGTTCTCGCAAAGTCGGCGGCACCGGATTAGGATTATCCATCGTGAAGCACATTATACTCCTGCATAAAGGCGAAATAAAAGTAAATAGCGAAAAAGGAGTCGGCACTACCTTCAGCTTTATATTGCCTGTAAGTAAGCCGGAATAAATTTCAAAACGGTATTATTGAAAATATCGACTGTTAATATTTTTCACTTATTGATTTTTAAAGCAATAAGTGAATTATTAAGTGCATTTTTAAAACCCAAATTTTTCTAATTTTACGTAAAATGAATTCCAAAGGTTGCAGATTATTCCTAATTTGTACTACTTACATATTTTTTTAAGTCTGAAAACAATCAATTAGATTGCAACTCCTACGGAGTCGTGGGAAGTCGGCGAAGTTCATTTAGTTACTAACGTTTAACTCCTACGGAGTAAAAATATGAATTCATCCTATACAGCGTAGCTGTTAAACGTTAGTAATAAAGCATTTATATCGTCTGAGACTGCCAACTCTGTAGAAATGTCGCTCCGATTTGTTTATTAGGTTATCAAACTAGAGCAAACGAATAAAGTAATTTGTATGTTGACTCATTATTAATTAGTATTCTCATTATTCATATGATAGTGCTATCTATTTCCCATAATCTTTCCGTACATAATACTCATCTATTACTTGCTCGAGAAATTGTTGGTATGGAATAAGAGAACATGTATAATAATAAGTGAATTGAAAATAAAGTTCATTCTTAATATTTATAACTGAACCGAATTCGGTTTCAAGCAACCAGCTGTAATCATTACTATGTTTGTTGAGTGAATTATCACATTCAGAATCATCACATAC
>CAZIIZ010000668.1:0-2052 GCA_964539225.1 uncultured Hyphomicrobiales bacterium
TTATTTTATAAATACTTAAATCATTATTTAAAATGATCTTTTGCAACTATTCATAATCTAATACGTTTTACTAAGCAGTAATATTATTAACGAATTGGAGCTTAGTATGGGATTCGTAGTTGTATTGAGTTTGTTGATGTTAATCTTTGTGCTTATGGATTTATATTTCCTCAAATCATTTAAGAAATTCATAATTAAACATAGCTATCCCCAATATTTATATAAATCAGCTTTCTATTTTGCAGGAATTGCTTTCGTATTATTACTTTACAATATGTATTTCCGTATATATTTCGGCATCTTTACTCCTTTCCAATGGGGTACTTTCGTAGCGATTACTATATGGTACATGCCTAAGTTGGTGATAGTGCCGATTCTAATAGGCAAAGATTTGATTTTATTAGCCAAAAAGAAAATTCAAAACGAATCACTTATCCCTAAAAGTGTTAATCTCCATAGACGAAAATTAATACAAACCGGAGCTTGGGCATTGGCTGCTACTCCTTATGTAGTAGTTGCGAAAAGTGCTATACACACTACTTACAATTTGAAATTAAATAATATTCCGCTCAAAATAAAAAAACTTCCGGCTGAATTGTCCGGTTTCAAAATTTGCCATATCACAGATTTGCACGCCGGATCGTTTCCGAATGGCAATTTGATGATGCGAGCTGTTGAGATAATCAATGCTCAAGAGCCAGATATAGTGGTCATTACTGGCGATTTTGTCAATTTCGATCCAAATGAATTCCGAATTATAAAGTCCGGTTTATCGAAATTACAATCTCGATATGGCACTTATGCTTGCCTCGGCAACCACGATCATTATATGACCGAGCAGGAGCATAATCAATTAATTAGTTCCATAAAAGAATCGGGCATCAAGCTGTTAATTAACGAAAACGTAACGATTAACAAGAATGGTCAAGATATTCAAATCGCGGGAATTGATGATTTGAGTTTTAAAAATACATTCGGCGATTTCGATTTAGCCTTGGCAAATCTTAATCCCAATCTGCCGACAATAATGCTCGCTCACGATCCAACAGTTTGGGGCAATCATATATTAAGGAAACGCAATATAGACTTAACGCTTTCCGGTCATACTCATGGCGGTCAGATGCAATTTAATTATCTATTTGGCACTTTTGCTCCGGCTAAGATGATTTACAAATATTGGCTGGGATTATATAGCGAAGAACAGAAATATTTGTACGTTAATGCAGGATTAGGCACTACCGGACCTCCAATTAGAATAGGAGTTCCGCCGGAAATTACTTGTATTACTTTATTGTCTAATTCTAATTTACAGATTGTCTGAACCGTTGATTTATCTGATTAATGTGATTAAGATTGTCTTTCGTGTCATTCCTGCGAGCGAGTCTTCGAGCGGATGCAGGAATCTAATTGTCTGAACTATGATTTTGATGATTTGTTTAAAATATTTTCTTTTCTTAATCATCTTCATCAATTCAATCTGCTTAATCAATGGTTCAGACTTTTTTAAATCATCTTAAAGTGTGCAATTTTTACAAATCACAGTTCTGACACTCTTCGATATATACTTACTATAATTAAGGGAACAGCGGAAACCGGGAAACCATAATCAATAATAAATATAAAGTAAATCAATTCAATCATAAACTTTGAGTGAATAGATATATTTTTGTTTTTCTTTTCAGTTTTTTTTCTTAAATTGTAATGCTTGATAACTAAAATTAAAATAAATATAAAAATATTTTGGAGAGTGAATCAGATGATTAAACCATTGCATAGTTTTATAGTTTCAGCCAAACTGCCCGAGAGAATAGCTCATTTAAAGGAGCTTGCTCAAAATTTTTGGTGGTGTTGGAACTCAGACGCTAAAGAATTATTTATCCGTATGAATAGAGATCTTTGGAACGAAGTGAACCACAATCCGGTATTATTAATCAATAAAATGAGCCAAGCCGAATTAGAAGATTTAGCGACTCAGCCTGATTTCGTCGGATTTTTGGACTTGAACTACACTCGATTCCGCAAGTATATGGACGAGCAAGGTTGGTTTTCATC
>CAZIIZ010000669.1:0-2046 GCA_964539225.1 uncultured Hyphomicrobiales bacterium
TATCGAATAAAAATGATATAGAGTTAGCATTGATGGATTATCTGTGTAATTGCTGTCCGACCGAGATAATCTATTCATCCGTAAATAAAACTTCTGAACAGATTTTGCTTGGTGTGCTATATCGCTTGCAGATTCCGGCTCAAAAAGCAGAAGATTTGATAGCCAATCACACAAAAATTGATTTTTCGCAAGTAAGTGGGATGGGTACAGACCGCAGGTTGGGATTAATTGCTGCCACCAAAATTGTTTCGACTCCGATAATAACTATTGATTTCGGTACTTGTATTACAATCAATATTGTTGATAGTAATTACAAATGTTTAGGTGGGCAAATTTTACCTGGTTTGATTACACAAACCAAGGCATTGAATACATTTACTTCAGCTTTGCCGCAAATTATTCTGAATTATAACGGAGAATTATTCGGCAATAATACAGAATCGGCAATAAATACAGGAATAATGAACATTACCTTGAAGGGAATCAACGCTCATATTTTGGATATATGTTCTAAAGTATTCCCGAATCATCAACCGAGCATCATCCTAACCGGTGGCATCAGTGAATTAGCTAATAAATTCCCATTTACATTTCCTTATAAATTGGACGACAGCTTAGTGATGAAAGGTATTTGGGGATTAAGTGGAAAATAAAGTATTATTGTTTTTATTCATATAGATTTGTTAAGATTTTGCGAATATGATATAAATTAATTACGAAGTTTTAGCTAAGTTTTATTTACTTGATAATAATACGTAAATTTGAATACTGAAGAATTTTGATTCACAAAATAAGATAAATCCTTATGAATACCAAAGCGAAAAAGCCATTAGAACATCTGCCGGTGATGCAGAACACTCCAACTAAAACCGTAGCCGTAGTCGATGACGAAGCTGATATTTTGGAATTAGTTACTCTGAATCTGAAAAAAGCAGGATTCAAAGTACGTGATTTTTTAGATGGAGAATCGTTTTTCAATTATATTAAAACTGAAACTCCGGATTTAGTATTATTGGATTTAATGCTTCCGGATGCAGATGGTATGGAAATTTGCAAATCGCTTCGAAAAAGCGAAAAATTCGCCGCAGTACCGGTTATCATTTTAACTGCTAAAGGCGACGAAATGGATAAAGTGTTAGGCTTAGAATTAGGAGCCGATGATTATATTACTAAGCCATTCTCGCCAAGAGAATTAACAGCAAGAGTGAAAGCTGTGCTTCGCAGAGATGATAAAGCATTCAAAACCAAAACTGTTAAAATTGGCGATGCGATAGAATTAGACCTTCAGAAATACGAAACTTTCGTTAATGGCGAAAAAGTAGAACTTACTTCCTCTGAATTCAGAATTATCCGATTACTGTCCGAACGCAAAGGCTGGGTTTATGCTCGTGATCAGATATTAGATTACCTCGGTGTGCAAGAGAAGGGCGTGTTAGATCGTACCGTCGATGTCCATATCAAAAATTTACGAGAAAAATTGGGCGAAGCCGGAAAGCATATTAAAAATATTCGTGGCGTAGGCTACAAAATTGACGAATAAAACTATACATAAAAACTATTAAAAATTACCTTCGGACAGTTTCTTGATCTGTCCGAAGGTTTATTTGTACTTGCGGAAAAGCAGCAGAATAATTTCAATTCCAAATAAATAATGATAGAAAATCAAATATGAAAAATATATTCTCCAAAATATTATTCGGATATTTAAGCATCATCTTGCTATTTGCGTTTATGATATTGTTCTTTTCGTTCGGTTCGATTAAAAAACATTATCTAAACTATCTGACCAATGATTTGAATAAATACAATCATTTAGTGCTTCAGATAGCTAAACCATATTTGATTCATAATGATGGAATAAATTTAGACTCGCTGATCAAGACTGTCTCACAAAATATAAATACTCGAATATCAATTATTGATACTGCGGGCGTTGTGATTGCAGACTCAAAAGGAAATATTCAAAAGATGGAAAATCATAAGGATAGACCAGAAATTTATGCTGCCCTTCATCACAAACCGGGAGTTTCCTTCCGCCATAGTCCA
>CAZIIZ010000670.1:0-2031 GCA_964539225.1 uncultured Hyphomicrobiales bacterium
TCGCCGGTCACGATTCGCTGGATTCCACCAGCATTCCGGCGCCGGTGCCGGATTACCGGGAAAAACTTAGCGCCGGTGTAAAAGGTTTGCGCATCGGTTTGCCAAAGGAATATTTTATCTCTTAGAGATGAATATGGATACCATGGTAAACCTATTGCAAATTACAAAATTCAAGATTATTTGGGCAAACCGTCTTTCTTTTATCGGCAAAGAGCAAGATAAAGAATCTTCTCTTCATGTCCTCGGTATGCAGAAGTATGATAATGGTAGTGGTAGATTCTTGAGTAGTATAATAATATTTGAACAATAGTTGTGTATGAAGTTTAGATGGAATAATATGCCGTTATATTAATATACTCCTCATCCAATTAAATCGGATGAGGAGTATATATTATTATCTAAATCGTTGAAAAAACTATTACACTTTTAGCTTGGCTGCCAAAAGCAACGTTTAGGCGACACAATAGCACCTTCTGTTTTTAATTTAGTCATTGCTTTTTCTACATCTTTTTTATCTAAACCGGATAATTCCGCGATTTTGCCGGCGTTCAAGGGTTCGCCAGCAGTTTTCATCACTTCCAAAACCTTATCTTTTACTTCCATATTATTCTCGATTTAAAGTTAAACATACACATAGTATAACTGATATACAGAAGAAAAATTTTATAAAATAGGAAAGATTGTGCATAATCTACACTATTATTTTGGACTATATTGTCTAAAATCGAGTTAATCAGATGGTTAGCGAATTATTATCTAATCAGGAATTATACAGCAAAGAACGATTAGGAAGATTTCTTCAGTATGAAATCTTTAAATTGAGTGTAGGAGCTGCCCATAGCTTTTTTTGCAATTTTCTTTATATTCCAATATAGTATTTCTTTAATCAATACATTCGATTGATTAAGAGCTACAGCCGATGCGAACTGCTCAGTTTTATAATTGAACATTGTGTAGCGTCCGATTATCATCATGTCTTTATAGTAATGAACTTTCCTAATCGGTTCGGATGTCATTAAGAATTTTATTCCGGATTCGTATGCTGCTTTCGCCACATTCAAGGAATAATATCCTCCAGGAATCGAGGCGATTGTAATTTTTTTATTTAATATCTCGGACAAAACATCAATGCTTTTCTGCCATTCTGATTTAATTTCCTGATAGCTTAGCGAACTTATATTTGGAGGATGCGAAGCACTATGAACCCCGACGATATGCCCTTGATTATCTAATTCTTTAATTTGCTCTTTACTTAAAAATCCTTTAGTACCGATGTAATTAGTGGCGATAAAAAAATGAGCTTTCCATGCTAATTCTTCAAGGATTGGATATATATTCGTATAAAAGCTCTCTCCGCCGTCGTCGAAAGTAATCATATAAGGAGTAGTGTCTCTATGATTATCAATTTGCGAAACTAGTATCGGTTTCGACTGAATTGAATTAGCAATAGCTTCAATATGTTTCTTAAAGTCATTCAATTCATATTTATATCTATCGGCTCCCACTCCAGCGAAACCGCTTTCTTGCGGGGAATTTACATATACATCGTGATACATCGAAACTAAAGTTTTCATAATAAATATCTTTATATGTTAAGCAATACAAATTCCGAATTCAAATTGTCGATTTCGCTTATATCTTCTAAGCTGGTTTTAAAATATTTCGAAAATCTTTTTGACAGTACGAAACTGAAACCGATTTCATGCTTATTGATTAGTCTTGAATCAAGCATAATAAATGGAGTAATAGTTTTAATGAATAATTTATACCGAATATACATCGCTGCCTTACAAAACAGTTCAGAGTTGCCGATATAAAGTAAGTAACAAAACTTTATTCCTTTTTTTTCTCGTATATTATAAGCGAACAAACAGTGCTGCTCCCGATGGCGAAGAATGCCAAATTGAGCATTGAACATCTTGTTTTGAGAATACAACGCCTTTTCCTTATCATTGAGTATAGATTCATCTATTTTAAAAGATAGATTATATGCTTTGCCCAATCTGGTGGGAATAGCAGGAAGAATAATGC
>CAZIIZ010000671.1:0-2030 GCA_964539225.1 uncultured Hyphomicrobiales bacterium
GTCATTAAATCCAAAGCCGGAAGTATTGTAATACCACAAAAGACTATCCATAGGGGCAGATTTACGAATGTCATAAATTCCATATCCGCCACCTTGAGCAGAAGCTATATAAAGACAATAATTTGCATCGCTTAACTGATAAACGCTCCAATAATAAGCCGACCCTTTATAAATCTCGAGATTCCTCATTTGGTAATTCGAATCAATTGAAGTCCCATAACTAGTTGTATTGATATAATAAAATGCTTGATAACCGGTATTATTTTTAAATAAATGGACATTCGAACTGACTTGAAAATTTGTATAGTTTTCCGAAATTACATGGTTGCATTCAGGTCCGAAAATTTTTAATATAGTATCTTTGACAACCAATTTATTAAATTGTTGATCTATGCAAGTTAGCGTAACTCTATAGTATCCTAATCCGGTGAACGTACCGGATAAACTGTCGCAATTTTGAATATGGGCTTGTTGGTAGGCATCACTTGCCGATTTGATGCTGAAATTCAAATTTGAATAATTGCCCTTAATTTTAGCTTTAGCACTGATTACTATCTTATTGATTGATTCGTATGCTACTTCTGTAGTAAGATTAATCTCTACTCCTTGATTTACAGTAATATATTGGTCTTTTATTATTTTGATTTCTATGCCATTTTTGTCTTTTGCCGTTACTGTAACAGTATATTTACCCATTTGAGAATACTGGTGAGTAGCTTTATCAGAATGGATAGATGTTCCGTCTCCGAAATCAATTGTAATATCCGTGAAGGAATTTGGATTAATCACAACGAATGCCACTGAATCGTTTGTAGTGCAAAATTGTTTATCGCTCAATAATTCGATTCCATTAGCCGGAGCAATACTATTCAATTCAAGTAAATACATTTCTCCGGATTGATTAATAGAAACAATTTTGCTTGAATCAATAATAAACTTGTATTCAGTGTCAGATATTAAATTTGTATCAATTAGAGCTAAAACATTTGTTGAGCCTGATTGATAATTGAAATTCTTTATAAGAGTGTTATTGTTAAATTTAGAAAAGTATAGAATGTTCTTACCGGAATAATTATTAGGGAAGAAAACTACAGATGCGGTAAGCTCAGGGAATTTACTGTTCCCATTTGCTTGAGTAAGTGTTTTTACGGGTTCGGTGCCAACTATATCATAAAGTAAAATTTGTTTTTCTGCATTTGCTACAACTGCATATTGAGTATCAGCAGTTATACCAATCATTTCCAATTGATTATCTTTATACCCAGGATTACTTGGATCGTTTGAAATGTACCATGATCTAGACGAGAGTTCTTTGGAATTTCCATTAAAGTAGCCGTAAATTCTTTCTTTATAATTGATTGTAGAATATTGGTCGCCTGGGATTCGAGTAGTAGTCGAATTTAATGAATAAGCTAGGAAATTATTACCGGATAAATCCTTAAAATATGAGCCGTAAGAGCCAATTGGTGTGTTTCCAAGAGCTTTCTTGTTGATACAATCAAATCCAAATTGGTATCCTAAATTTGATTCATAGCGAATAGCAAATGTTCCGGAAATTTTCAATAATGAACTAAGAATTGAGTTGCTAACAAACTCACATTTCAAGTCTTGTAGCGAAAAGCTATAAGCTCCCCAATTATTGGATTCGAAAGTATTTACTATAGTGGAATCAAGTATGAGCTGATTATTTTCCAAATCCCTTACTTGTAGTTTATAATTGAAATGATAAAAAGTATCAGTTACAAATTTGTAATCATAACAACAAGCTATATATTTAAAATCTTTGGAAATACTATAATTTGCAATTTTATCGCTTGTGATATCTGTGGTGGGTAATAAATTGCAAATATGTAATAATTTTCCAGTTTCAATTTCGACAATTCTTAGAGTATCGAATTGAATTATTGCTAATTTTTTGCCATCAGAAGACAATTCGGAAATTGTAATATTTTTATACTCTTTCGAAAACTTCTTATACTGTCCGTCTTGACTCCAAGTGCCTTCAATGTCATCAGCTTTTAAAGCGGAAG
>CAZIIZ010000672.1:0-2025 GCA_964539225.1 uncultured Hyphomicrobiales bacterium
TTGAATAAATATCCCACCGTCTTTATATGGAAAGTAATTGCTAATATAAATATTCTTTAGCTTCGTTAAAACACTTATGTACCCCATACTATCAACTATCATGTTCCTTCCAATCCGCATTATTATTTTATTTTCGGTAGGAGGTAGCATAGACAGACTATTAAGAATATATGGAGGATATTGATATGCAGTATTTCTCGAAACATGAATTTCGTTCTCGTATTCGCATGGAATTATTGAATGATGATCGTTTAGAGCGTTAAGATAACATTGCTTTACTAAAGTATCAGAATAAATATAACTATTGGAAATCAATTTGATGGTGTAAGTACCGGGCAAAGTTGCTGTATATTCGAAATCTTTCGAGCGAGAGATTAAACTATCATCCACGAACCAATATGTGGAATCAACATCTCCGGTACTGAGATTCTTGATTTTAAATGTAAATGGAATTATTCCTCGTTTTACTTCTGCTTCAAACAATGATTTAGGAGGAATAATAACTTGAACAAATTCTTTTTTGGTTTCAATCATTTTTTTATTGCCTGAATATGCCGTTAGAGTGATTGAATACTTTCCACCTTTTATGTAATTATGTTTCGGATGGATGACGTTAGATTGAATTCCATCGCCGAAATTCCAAAGCAGAGAATCGTATTTAACAGGTAGAATCGGTTGGAATTTGAATGTATCTTGCAATAATTGAATTCTTTTTCCGCAAGTAAAATTGATTTCATTATGGATAATATTTGGCATTAGGTCTATGATTCTATATCTGCCATCATTAGACTGAATGAATATTTTGTCTGAGTTTGGGATTGGATAGAAATCACCCATTTCGTTGTTTTTAATTTTCAAGCTATCGAATACTTGTCCGTCCGCAGGGTTGAGTAAGTAGAAAGTACCTGCTGGTGAATAATAATCATTATTTGAGGTAAGCAAATAATCATTTCCTACATAAAGCAGACCATTTAATTTTACATTCGGCTCAATTCTAATTATGGAATCTGTTGAATTCAAATCAATAAGTCCTAAGTTATTTTTTGAAGTACCAAGATCAAATGCTAATTTTGATTCATCTGAATTGAACGTAAATGAATTGAAATCGCATCCTTCTCCTGAGTATTCACTTCCTGAACTACTACTACTACTTGAATATCCATTTGAGTATATTTGTCGAAAGGAATTAGACAAATTGTCTGAAATATGGAGTTGACATCCACCACTGTTCTCACTAACCCAACCATCGTTGTAAGCACTTCCACTATATGTGTTAATAAGTGTTTTGGTAGTTTTAGGACTCTGGACAATACCTTGGATTGGCGAATTAATTCCATATCCTTTCCCGCGACATGTATCTTGATTTAATCCGTGAACTTCATTGATGCTAGTATTAAATGTATAGTGATTGGATCCATAACTATACCTTGTACTTGTAATAATTGAATCAGCTTTATCATCAATGTAAATATAAATATCACTTGTGCCAACCCAAAAATCAGAAATAATTTCGTAATTAGGATTAAAAGTCGAGAAAGATTTAACTAAACTAGTATCCGTAATTTTATGTAATGAAACAAAGCAAGTTGCTTTATCGCTTTCAACAGCGTAAGCATAATGCTCATCTAAATTACTGATAGTGAAACCCATCGCTTCTTGCGGAATATTTAATTTCTTAGTATAATCAACTTTTCCTGTTTCCATGTTCCATTTAGTAAGTAAATTGTTGTAATCCATGGTAAAATAAGATTTACCGTCGGCAGAAATTTTGAAATATTTCAGATTCTCAACTTTTTGTTTCTGAATCTTAAAATACGATGAATCTCGCCAGCCGGATTGAGCTGAAAGATTAGATATAGCGATAATACTAAAGCATATTATCGCAAGAATCAGTAGCGGAAGTGAATTAAATATCTTTTTCATAGTTTTCCTCTTGTATTGTATTAATGTATTTCTTCGGTAAATTAAAATTATTCTACTATCATATTTACGGTTTCTACTTGTCCATTGCGTTCGATTTGTATG
>CAZIIZ010000673.1:0-2020 GCA_964539225.1 uncultured Hyphomicrobiales bacterium
GATGAATACTGTCATTCCGGTTTTGTGAGTCTTCGAGCAAATACCGGAATCTATTCTTAGGGTACGGCATAACGAATCTATAACATTTGCGATTGCCATTGAACTTTGTTTCCTATAGTCTATTGGTCTAGCAACATTTTCAGATTCCTGCATGCACTCGAAGACTCGCTTGCAGGAATGACAAGAAAATAATAATAAAGAATCTGATTCCTGCATGCACTCGAAGATTCGCTTGCAAAAATAACAACTGTTTATAAATTCTAGTGATAAACTATTTCCGCCGTCTAATAGCAAGGAATGTTCCCAAAATTGCAAGGAAAGAACCTATCCAAATCCAGTTCATTATCGGCTTAATCGACACTTCAAACGAAAATATTTCCGCTTTACTGACGGGCAAATCCTTAGCCATCGGGAATACGAAATGTATCTTTGCCCCTTGCTTACTATTCTTATCCATAACAATTGCATTGATTCCGATTAATCTATCGCTCTGCTTGATTGGCTTAAAGTCCAATTTACATTGCAAGGTTTGCATATCAATATTTGCATAAATTGTGTCTGATATCAGGACATTATTAATAGTGTATTGCACTTCAGCTCCGATTTCGCTTTCATCGGAATTCGGCATCACGAAGTTAATAAATCGGAAGTCAATATTGGTATTGCTAATATGAATTTGTTGCATTTTAGACATAATTGCATTCGAACATTGAATAACCGAATCTAAAGCCAAGGGAGCAATATATATATCCTGCCCTAATTGCGAATCAATCGCCGGTTCTTTGTATAATTGAGCGTCTTTGATAAACATAATCGGCATCAGATACGACTTCTTCGAACCATTTTCAGCTTCGATAATAAATTGATATGTTTCTCTGTCGGTGCGATTTTTCTCTATTTGTTGGCTTTTTATGTACTTAAAATTGTAATTATTTAGAGCATTTGTTTGACCATTGCCTAATGATATTACCTTCTTCGATGAATAAGCTCCCGAAAATATTACAGCTATCAACAGAATTCCGATACCAAGGTGGGCTACTGCGGACTGAATTGTAGCATTATTTTTCTTGATATTTATCAAGTTATTCATTCCGGTGGCTACAGTCGTGGCGGCAGAGAATACGAATAATATATTTCCTATACTTGGGCTTGCCCCATTTAGTAAAGTCAAAAATGTTAGAGTAGTAATTACAGCAGCGAAAATCAGAACTGCAATAATATCTTTGATTACATGATTTAGCTCAGTCTTTTTCCATTTCATTAGCATTGAGATGGTAATCGCAAGCATAGCGATAATAGCTGGGATGAAATTCACTTTGTCGTAAAATGATGGTTCGATAGCAATATCTTTATTCAATATCGGAATACTTGTGCCATAAAATACGAACATAGTAATTATTAAAATAATGAAAACGCCTATCGAAACGAAAAATTCTCTCGAATTAATCGGCATACTTTCCTTTGGATTCGGAATAGTTTTATATGCTCGTGCAAGTATAGCGATTGTCGCGAGAAGCATAATAATCATTGCAATTAGTAATGTGTAGAACACAGATTCGCTCGTGCCGGCAAATGAGTGCATTGAATTTTGCAGAATTCCTGTGCGAGTCAGGAATGTAGAATAGATTATCAAAACCAATTGGATTGATACCAAAAATAGATTAGTTTTGATGAATCCTTTATTACGTTGCTGAAGCAGAATTGTATGAACTAATACTACGGAAATCAACCAAGGAATCAGCGAAGCATTCTCCACCGGATCCCAGCCCCACCAACCGCCCCAACCGAGCGATTCGTAAGCCCAGAAGCCTCCGAGAATTAATCCTATCCCGAGTATAGCTGAACCGAGCAATTGCCAATTACGGGCAACTGTGAGCCATTTATGGTACTCGCCCTTGGCGAACGAAGCAATGCCCAAAGCAAAAGGCACAGCCAATAGCGAATATCCTAAAAATAGAAATGGCGGATGAATCGCTAACCAGAAATTTTCTAATATCGGGTTCAGACTGCGTCCATCGGG
>CAZIIZ010000674.1:0-2013 GCA_964539225.1 uncultured Hyphomicrobiales bacterium
AATATTTTCGAGTTTTGTAACTGTATTAATTTATTACAATTTTATTAAGTTTTGACATTACATAGCTTATATATTAATGACTTGTAACTGTATAAATTTTTTAGTTTTCACTTCCATCAGCAGAAGAATTTGCTGCATCCGCTCGAAGACTCGTTTGCATGAATAACTAATTTTTATATTTATGTATTCTGCAATATCTTGATAGGTCAATTCCTTATCAGGCATCAGCAGTAACTTACTTACATATTAACGACTTGTAGCTATTGGTGATTTGTAAAATGGAGTTGTACGCTTAACAGTACTTGACGACTGTTTAATCACAAATACCACTCTACGATTAGCCGCTCTTCCTTCGTCGGATGAATTTTCAGCAATTGGCTTCGATTCACCGTAACCAACGGCAGTAACTCTTGATTTATCAATACCATTAACTATCATTGCGTTCATTACAGCTTTTGCTCGATTATCTGATAGAGCTTGATTTGCTTTATCAGTACCAATAGAGTCCGTATGTCCTTGAATTTCAATCCTCATCATCGGATCATTTCGCAAAAGAGTATCCATTATATCTAATGCGGCTTTAGATTCAGGCATTTTCAAATTGAACTTCGCAAATTCAAAGTAAACGTCCAAAGGAATTGGAGCTTCTTTGTCCTTATTTGGCAGCAAATATACGTTTTCAGCTCTTAGATTCTTCTTAATATTTTTATCGCAAGTCTTTAATTTTAAAGTATGAATGCCAGGATAGTTAATAGTATTATATTCTATCACGTAATATGATTTCGTACGAGAATAAATATCGCTAAACACTAAATTCAATTCGGATGACGAACAAATTTGCTGAAATATTCCTCCGGTTTGCATAGACAATGTGTCAGCAAGGAGCAATTTATCAATATTCTCTGCAAATCCAATTGTATGAATATTAGTTTTAGACTGTTTAGCAAGTTGCACCAAATCTTCGCCGGATGACACTACTTTAGAAGAATTCTCATAGCCATCTGTTAGTATTATTAATGACTTAGAGAATTCACTTCCAGCATTAAAATCGAGTTCACTCATCCCAGTTTCTACTGCATCATACAGTGAAGTTGCCGATCCAAATCCTGAAAGACCGCTAACAAAGTCTTGAGCGAAATTTTCGAATTCTGGACTATCTTTTCGTGGGAAAATGATTGCTTTATTAGCAACGTCAAATTTTACAACCATCAAACGGTCTTCGTCTGCCATTTGATTTTCAGCAAATTTCAACACTGCTTTTTGTAACACTTTTGCACGTTCTTCGCCCATAGAGCCACTGTGGTCTAATACAAAAGCAAAATAGTTTGGAATTTTATCTTTAGTGGTTATCTTTGTAACGGTAAAATCCTTTATCAACATCTTTTTAAAATTTGAGCTATCGATAATTTCACAAAACAATTTTGGATTATCAAAATCATCAATGAAATTATTATTTTCATCAATCGGATGAATATACGCCTTGACGTTAAGCGTCCTTCCCGAGAGCAAATCCGTCTCAATTTTACTAATTTGAATAGCTTTCGTATTCTGAATGCCTGAGATTGCTTCGCCCGATAAAAACACATTAGCAGAATTATTAGATTTCGGGCAATCAACTGTAACCACTAAATCAGCTTGAGGAATTTGTGATTCAGTTTGTTGCTGAAATGAGTTGCAAGCGGAAATAATCGTAGCCACAATTGAGATTGGTATTAGTATTTTTTTCATAATTCCCTAATAAATATAAAATTTTAATAGAGGTAGATGACGAAAATTTACCAAAATATTGTGATAATGAAAAAGAATAAACAAGTAATAATACACAAATCCACGATTTTAATAAATAAAACTCAATAAAATATCGAATACAAACTGAATATTTAATTTATCCATAGTAAAATATTATGGAAATTCCTTATATTTGTAATTCTATTATATTATAATAATATATAGTATTGAAATAGCTTAAAAAAAAGATATATATAGAGATAATTTTGAAAGGTTTTAATTATA
>CAZIIZ010000675.1:0-2006 GCA_964539225.1 uncultured Hyphomicrobiales bacterium
ATTCATAAAATTTTTAGCGAATTGATTTATATTATCCGACGTAATTCTGCATTAACATACAAAGACGTTACAACTGTATTGGAATTAGTCGATGGCAGACCCGACTCAATTCGCAATGGCAATGCCGCCGAAGATGGAGTAATTTTGTATGGAAACAAGGATGCTATCAAGGCTAAAACTCCAAATCAGCATCAATACTGCAAAAAAGTAAGCGAAAACGACTTAGTATTTGCTATCGGTCCAGCCGGTACGGGCAAAACTTACCTCGCTGTAGCTATGGCTGTCGCAGCATTGAAGCGGAATGAAGTTAATCGCATTATATTATCTCGTCCTGCAGTCGAAGCCGGAGAATCATTAGGATTCTTGCCCGGCGATATGAGCGAAAAATTAGATCCATACATGCGACCTTTGACCGATGCACTATTCCAGATGATTCCGGCAGAGAAATTAAAAGGACTTTACGAAAAAAATATTATCGAAATCACTCCATTAGCGTATATGCGTGGACGTACTTTGAACAATGCCTTTATCATTTTAGATGAAGCTCAAAATGCGACTAATACTCAAATGAAAATGTTCCTGACTCGCTTCGGATTCGGTTCAAAGGCAATAGTAACCGGAGACATTACTCAAATAGATTTGCCCGATAAAAACAATTGCGGTTTGATTGAAGCTCAGAATATATTGCAAGGAGTGAAAGGAATTGATTTCGTGCATTTTGATTCGAAGGACGTAGTACGCCACGAATTAGTAGCTCGCATTATCAATGCTTATCAAAAAAGCGATAATATAAAACTCGACAAGATAAAAGACAAAAAAGAAAAGTTGCATAAATAACAAATGATAGAACTGTTCAAAATAGGATTTCTTAGCTTCACCTTCATAGATTTCATTGATATTATGTTGGTAGCAATTGCATTTTTTTGGCTTTATCGAGCTTTAAAGAATACAATTGCCGTTCAGATTTTATTCGGTATGGTTATCCTAATTGGGCTATCATTTATCACCGAAGCTGTAAATTTCAAAGCTATCAACTGGATATTGCGAACGATTTCGGATATTTGGCTTGTAGCATTTATTATATTATTCCAACCGGAATTGCGGCGATTACTATTGATGATCACTCAAGGTCCGATTTTTAAATTTTTCGGCAGAGCGAATATCTCTCAAACTATCGACGGGGTAGTATATTCGGCTATTGAAATGTCCGAACGGCATATTGGAGCATTCATAGTATTCACTCGTTCGCAGAACGTCGAGATGAGTATTGACACCGGTATTCCGCTTGCAGCGAAAGTATCGAAGGAATTGATTCTATCAATTTTCAATACCAAGTCGCCTCTGCACGACGGAGCTGTAATCATCGACAATCAAATGATAGTAGCCGCCAGATGCGTGCTTCCGCTGTCGCACACCACTAAATATGAAAACAAAAATTTAGGCACTCGCCATAGAGCTGCTTTAGGCTTATCAGAGCAAATCGACGCAGTAATATTAGTAGTATCCGAAGAAACTGGAAGTATCTCAATCGCTCAAAATGCTAGATTATACTTGAACATCAAAAAAGAAGAATTGCTGAAAGAATTAAATAACAAATTAACGCCCAAAAAGGAAAAATGATAGTAGAAGATTACACTACGCTTATCGACAACAGATACAAAGAATTACGCTTGAATTTAGCTGAATCTCTGAAAGACAAAGGCATTACCGACGAAGAAGTATTATCGGCGATAGCTTTCGTGCCTAGAGAGTATTTCGTGCATCCTTCTTTTGTTAATAGAAGCTACGAGGACACTCCGTTGCCAATAGATTGCGAACAAACTATTTCGCAACCGTTCACCGTGGCATATCAAACTCAATTGCTGAAAGTCCGAGAAGGCTCAAGAATATTAGAAATTGGCACCGGTAGCGGTTATCAAGCCTGTATTCTGAAAGTACTCGGAGCGAAAGTGTTTTCTATCGAAAGAATACCCGAATTATATCATTATTTGGTTACTTTATTCCAA
>CAZIIZ010000676.1:0-2003 GCA_964539225.1 uncultured Hyphomicrobiales bacterium
AATTCGTAGGATATAAGAGATTTTCATTAGAAGGCTCTGAATCTTTAGTAGTGATGATGGATAAACTTCTAAATTTGTCTGCTGACGAAAAAATTGATACTACGGTAATTGGAATGTCGCATCGAGGAAGATTGAACGTATTAGTTAATAATATCAATAAGCCTATGGAGCGAGTATTCGATGAATTCGATGGTTATATCGATTCTACTATATTTAATGGTTCTGGCGATGTGAAATATCATCTTGGATATGATTCAGAATTTACTTCATTGAATAATAACAAGATGAATGTAATACTTTCGCCCAATCCTAGCCATTTGGAATTAGTTAATCCTGTCATTGAAGGTATGGCTCGAGCATTAGCTAATAAAATCAATGATAAAACATATACTCGCATAATGCCGATTTTGATTCATGGTGATGCTGCATTTGCCGGACAAGGGATTGTAGCCGAAACCTTGAATATGTCCGAATTAGACGGTTACAAAACCGGTGGTACAATTCATATAGTAGTTAATAATCAAATTGGATTTACTACAACTGCCGAAGCATCTCGTTCTACAGTTTATGCTACTGATATTGCCAAAATGCTACAAACACCAATTCTTCACGTTAATGGCAATGACCCCGAATCTGTAGCTGAAGCTGCTGAATTTGCTTTTGAATACAGACAAAAATTCAATGGCGATGTGGTAATTGATATGCTTTGCTATCGCAAATATGGGCATAATGAAGGCGACGAACCGGGATATACTCAGCCATTATTATATAAAAAAATTAAAGCAATGCGTCCGATTAGTGAGCTATACAGAGATCAACTTGCTGTTGAAAAAGTGTTTTCACCGGATGAAATGTTGCAATATCAACGTGATATTCAGCAAGATTTATATAAGAAATTTAATGAACGCCAGCCGGCGGTTCAAGCTCCGCTGAAACCGATAGTTGACATGTTCAAACGCATTAATACTTCGATTGCTGAAGAAGATTTGCGATTGATAGGCGATAAAATCACAGCACTTCCTCCTTCCGACGAATTCATACCTAATCCAAAAGTTAAAGGTGTTCTTGCTAAACGCAAAGAAATGTTATTGAGCAAGAAACCGATGATAGATTGGTCGATGGCAGAGGAATTGGCGTTCGGTTCATTGTTAATTCAAGGCAATGAAGTCCGATTCTCCGGTCAAGATACTAGGCGAGGTACTTTTAGTCAGCGGCATGCAGTATTAACTGATATTGAAACTGAAGATATATTTATTCCATTGAATAATATTAAGCCGGGGCAAGCTCAATTGAGAATATTTGATAGTCCATTGTCGGAAGTATCCGTTATGGGCTTCGAATATGGGTATAGCTTGATATTCCAAGATGGTTTAACATTATGGGAAGCTCAATTTGGTGATTTCGCGAATGGTGCACAGGTAATGATAGATCAATACCTCGTCTGTGCAGAATCTAAATGGGGCAAGACTTCTAATCTTACTTTATTACTGCCTCATAGCTACGAAGGACAAGGAGCAGAACATTCCAGCGGTCGAATTGAACGCTACTTACAGCAATGTGCTGATGATAATATAATAGTAGCGAACTTATCTACTCCGGCTCAATACTTTCATATCTTGCGTCGTCAGGTTATGGCAGACTATCGCAAACCATTGATATTATTCACTCCGAAAAGTATGCTACGCAATCCATTAGCCGTTTCAGCCGTTAATGATTTCACGGATAAAGATTTTCAGGAAATTATTGATGATGAATATATCAAAAATAAAGAAACCGTAAAGAAATTAGCATTTTGCTCCGGCAAAGTATATTATGATATTTTGCTAGAGCATTTGCTCGATCTAAATCCTGAAATTGCGATTATCCGCATTGAGCAATTTTATCCATTCAATGAACAATTATTCAATGATATAGTCGCCGGCTATCCAAATGCTCAGGAATTTGCTTGGGCTCAAGAAGAACCCAAAAATCAAGGTGCTTGGTCGTATTTAATGCCAATTAAA
>CAZIIZ010000677.1:0-1999 GCA_964539225.1 uncultured Hyphomicrobiales bacterium
TCCGCTATATATTGATTTATTCTTTGTCTGGTAATCTGCATAATACACAATTGAGTTAGCGGATAAACCACAGTCTTCGCTCTATCTCGGTAAAGCTCTTTACGCATTTCGGAGTATATCCTTCGGCGATGAGTTTCGCTCGGCATATCAATGAAATCAATCAACACCATTCCGCTCATATCTCGAAGTCTGATTTGCCGTGCAATTTCCTTTACGGCTTCCATATTCGTGTTAAAGGCATTTTGCTCTTGCACGTCAGCAATCGAGCGACCGGAGTTAATGTCAATAATAAACATTGCTTCGGTTTGATCAATTACAATTGAACCTCCGGAATTCAAAAATACTTTGCGTTTATAGGTTTGTTCTAATTCTTTCTCGATACCGAAGTATTCAAAGATATGATTCTCAGCATTGTAATACTCTACTCGAGTAACTAATTTAGGGGCTGCGATACGTAAATATCCGGTAATTTCTTTATACAGTTTCTTGGTATCTACTGCTACTCGCTCCACATCGCTAGTAAACAAATCTCGAATAACGCTCGTAGCAAGTTCCATATCCTGATGGACCAAACCCGGACGATTCATTTTTTTAATTTTTTTCTCAATTTCCTGCCATTTACCAAGTAAGTTTTGATAGTCTTTTATCAATTCTTCTTCGGTTTTTCCGGCAGAAGCTGTACGAATTATGCAACCAACTCCCTTAGGTAAGTGAGTTCGTGCCAAAGTACGAAGTCTGCGGCGTTCAGCTGGAATATTAATCTTCTTAGATATACCAATAACATTGTCAAATGGTAATAACACAACATAGCGTCCAGGCAAGCCGATACGAGTAGTTACTCGCACTCCCTTTGAAGAATATGCCTCGCGTACGATTTGTACTATTACATTTTGACCTTGTTCTAAATTTATACCGATATTGCCCATACGTTTTGTTTTGAACATAGGCATTCTTTTATCGCCACTATGCGGAGTTTGGAGCTTAGTTTTCCTTAATGCTACATCTGATGATTGCTTATGGCTCTTAGCAGTTGCCGGCGAATCAGTAGATTCGGATGATTCCTCATCGGTTTCTTCTGTTTCTTCATCATCATCAGTATATAAATTTTCTAATGTTTCATCTACGTCAGAAAAATGTAAAAACGCATCCTGATGGATTCCTATATTGATAAAGGCGGCGTTTATGCCCTGAATCACCTTAGTAACTCTGCCCAAATAAATATTACCCACCGAGCGTTCATTATCCGGAGATTCAATAAACAACTCAGCGAGACTGCCATCTTCGGTCATCGCTATCCGAATTTCATTCAAAGCCGAATTTATTATTATTTCTTTTCTCATTTACTACTTATTTCAATCTTTATTCAACTTTCCAAACAGTAAAAATACAAAATTTTGAGCAATTTATTATTATATTATTTATGCACACATAGAAATGTAAACATTATACACATCTTTTTAATAAACGCCTAATTGCCATTCCGGTTTACCCAGACCTTCGAGTTGGATGACAATTCTGAGCTTGTTAGTTTTGCAAAGCTCTTGACTTATGCACGACGAATAGCTATAATAGCGAAAAAGCGACTTCGGACATTTCCGAAATCGCTTTTTCTATTTTATTTTCAGCAGAGTTTCTATAGGATTATTTTATGCAAGAATGATAATTCGAGATTATCTTTTTTAGCATATCCTATGTAGTATTTTCCCGATTGCTTTTCGTCGTTGTGAAAATCCGGTTGCAAATCCGGATTAGTCAAAAGATATACCTTAGAGCCTTTGTTATATTGCTGTATTTTAGCAAACTCTTCGGCGGCAGAATCAAAGTCTGTATATTTTAATATAATATTAAAATATTCTGCCCGCCAGCAGGACGGATTATTGTCGTAAGAATAGGCAAGTAGATACGTATTAGCCTCTTCTCCCTTATCAAAGCTTTTGTTGGGCAATAACGATTGAATCTTTACTTTGGGATTGCCCTGAGCTCCAAGCACTGATGCGGC
>CAZIIZ010000678.1:0-1996 GCA_964539225.1 uncultured Hyphomicrobiales bacterium
GTACTTGAATTGTACAAAGCAATATACTTATGCTGTGCGGTCCAAAATGATTTGAAGAAATTTATAATTCCTTCGCCATCACCGAATTCATCTGCTGAAATTATTACTTTGATGGTATTATAGCTATAGTAAATATGAGAATAAGCACGACCATTTAGTAACCTGCCGGATTCGGTTTTTGTTGTCGGTAAAGCATCGGATAACCAAACAGGGTCAAAATGTCCCTGATGGATTGCCATTGTATCATAAGTCTTACTAATCAACGGAGTGTTTTCGTATCTCATTGCTAAAGTTTTCATCCTAACCCCAATTCTCTAATTTGATAAATGAAACCTTTTTCTGTTATCGCTTTGCCTAATCGTATCATCAAATCGTCGCCATTGCTTGCGTCCGCTCCTACGTATAATTGAGAAATATTGCTATCGGCTGTAGTTGGAGCGGTTCGTACAAACACATTACCACCAACAGTTAAATTGTAATCTTGACATTCAATAACTCCACCGTCTTGATAATATGCGATATTACCTCTAATCAGTTTGACTACACCTATTGCAGTGCCTCTGTATAGTTTGTTGGCAATACCTTTTTTTGCCGTTCCATCGCTTGCTATCATAATTGCATCACCTAGCAATATTGTTTCTTCGTCAGCAATTAGGCAATATTTGTAATTCGATAAGTCTTCGGTTGCATTGGTTGTAATTGCCCAAAGAATTGAAGTAATAGGGGAGAGTAATTCGCCATCTTTACCCTCAAAATATTGATTATAAGCATACTGAGCAGAATGGTGAAGTTTGATTTTTGTTTCCGGCTTGGACAAAGATATTTCTTTTGCTATTGAAACAAAAACTGTTCCGGACGACGGTCTAAAAATACTCCATCCGTTATTAATAAATACCCTAATATCCTCTTTTAATTCTACCAACGAACCTAATTTAATATTTTTCCAGTCGCAATCATTACCGGTAATACTATGCGAAAATCCATTCCAATAAGGAATGGTAATTTCGTATTCTGTTTCGTAGAATGTTTTAGCATGTTCTTGGGACTTATTCACATAATCGCTTAATTGTGTTCCGTCTTCATTGTTTGAATCAGTTACACTTTTTCCATCTATTTTCCCGAATATTTTTCCTATCGGTCTAAAGCATTCGGTGTAGCCAAGATTTTTTATTGCGATAATGTCTCTTTGGCGTTGTTCGGGTATTGCACAATTGACATATAAAGCGTTGGTTAACAGAAACGGCACTAATTCGCTATGTCCTTCGGCATAACCTGCCTGAGGATAAACATTGATTGGACGGTACTGTGTATTGGTATTTATGCGAATTAACGTCTGTGAAGTTGAAAGCAATAGTTTAGCAAATACAGTTTTCTTGTTTGATTCTTCTTCTTTGCGTTTCTCTTCTTGAGTTGTAAGATTGTTTGATTTCTCGAAAGTAAATTTACCTAAATCTCCCTTTATAACGCCTACTCCGTCATTTATATATTGATTTGCCTGAGAATAAAACTTATTTGCCTCATTAGAAATAGTTGCTGATGTGTCAAAACTTGCATCGTTAGCACCTATTAAGTAAGTATTGTATAATTCTGTTAAATTTGAACGGGATTTGAATTCTATCATAACCACGAGTTTACCGTTAGAGCCTACCAAATAAGAACTCACCAAATAACAGTTTAATGCTCTTGCAATACTAAAAAGCAACTCCGAAATATTTTCTTGTCCACAAAAAGATAGTTTTCTTTCTTCGCTTATTTGTTGTCTTAATAAATTAGTAGCTTCGCTTGTATCATTTTCTGCTATGTTTGGTTGACCATAATCAGGCTTAAGCATACGTATATTTATCCAAGGTACTTTTATATTCGATGTTTCGCTGGATTTAAACCTGAGGTTGTAGAGATTATCTGTTCCAGTAAATTGCTTGCCTATGTATCCTGTACTTTCTCGAATAGTTTCATATTGAGTTGGAGTTACCTGAATTCCTAAGTCTGATTCTTT
>CAZIIZ010000679.1:0-1993 GCA_964539225.1 uncultured Hyphomicrobiales bacterium
TAATCGAAATTACTTCGTCAATATTGTCTAAAGCAATTTTAAAGCCTTCTAAAATATGGGCTCTTGCTTCTGCAGCATCTAATTCATATTGAGAACGGCGAACGATTACTTCGTTTCTATGCTCAATATAGCATTGCATCATTTCTTTTAAGTTACATACTTTAGGAATACCGTTCACAAGGGCAAGCATAATTGCACCGAAAGTAACTTGCATTTGAGTATGCTTAAATAAATTATTCAACACTACTGAAGGAATTGCGTCGCGTTTAGTTTCAATAACCACACGAACGCCGTCTCTATCGGATTCATCACGAATATCAGAAATATCTTCTAATACTTTTTGACGAACCAAATCGGCAATTTTTTCTATTAATCCCGCTTTATTTACTTGATATGGCATTTCGGAAATAATAATTGCTTGCTTTCCGCTTTTGGCTTCTTCTACGTGAGTTTTCGCTCTCACGATTATTTTGCCTCTGCCGGTTAAGTAAGCACTTTTAACTTCATTATATCCGTAAATGATACCTCCGGTTGGGAAATCCGGAGCAGGAATATATGGCAATAATTCTTCGATAGTAATATCAGGATTGGCAATTAATGCTTTTAATCCCGCAATTATTTCCCCTAAATTATGAGGAGGAATATTAGTAGCCATACCTACGGCAATACCACTGGAACCGTTAACTAATAAGTTCGGCAATCCAGATGGAAGCACAGTAGGTTCTTTGCCAGAGTCGTCGTAAGTCGGGCGGAAATCCACGGTGTTTTTATCAATATCGCGTAGCATTTCCATAGCTGCTTTGCTCATACGTGTCTCAGTATAACGCATAGCCGCTGCAGAATCGCCATCCATTGATCCAAAGTTACCCTGACCGTCCACTAACGGATACCGTAAGTTCCACGGCTGAGCCATACGTACCATAGAGTCGTAAACCGCCGTATCACCGTGAGGGTGATATTTACCGAGTACTTCACCGACTAGTCTGGCAGACTTTTTATGTGCTTTGTTTGGATATAAATTTAATTCGTTCATCGCATGCAAAATTCTGCGGTGAACAGGCTTCAACCCATCACGTACATCAGGCAATGCTCTCGACACGATTACTGACATAGAGTATGCTAAGTACGAGCTTTTCATTTCCTCTTCAAGATTCGTAGGAATTATTTGTTCGCTTAATAATGCCATTGCTTTTATTTTTCATTTAAATAATTAACAAAATATATTCTGCAAATATACGAAAATATTTGCTTAATTTATAAAGGAAAGTTTAAGTAGCCGTTTTAAAATTTAATTACTTATGAATAGTAGAATTAAGCATATCCATTGAAGATGATACTGTCAAGATTAATGCAGAGAAATTGTATAATAATGATTTTCGTAAATATACCCTTATCTGGTTGAAGGCAAATAATCCCCAAAATTAAATGCTCGACCCAGAAATGCTAAATGTTGGCTTGCAATTATTTAGTCTCATCGTCGCCGAAAACTTGACCTTTCCAGCGAACATCACGTTTTAATAAGAAAAACGGGGCTATCAGTTCGAAAATCATCATAAACAAAATTGAAGATAATACCCAACTCTTCAGATCCGTACGTTTCAATCGAATCATAGCCGGCACGATTAATGCCAAATCAAAAAACACTCGTACAGTGAAAGCAATCGCAAACATCTGAGTCTCGCCGTTGACTATAGCTAAAACCATAGCCGTCCAAATCGAAAGTGTAGAAAGCACGAAAAAGGCTGCTTTCCATCCCAATCCGGCAGCACCGACTATCCACCGATGATGTTGATTCAAATATTCTTTTAAAGTCTTATTCGCTAAAGTACGAATCATCGAATCAGTATCTGAGAGATGGCGAGTGCGATGACCTCGATTGTGCATAGCCTGAAGCATCGCCAAATCCTCGGTGATAGAAAATTTGATAGCTTCGTAGCCGCCTACATCGTCAAACTTCTCTTTAGAAAGTGAAATATTATTGCCATAGCAGCTC
>CAZIIZ010000680.1:0-1992 GCA_964539225.1 uncultured Hyphomicrobiales bacterium
CGATAGTGTTTTGGGCGATAAATCATTATTCTTTCAATTCTTCTCATAAAACTGGCGATAAAATCGACAGTTTAAATGGAGTATATATTTATTATAATGGTGGAGTAAGCAATGTGTCCGGCAGAAATATTACGATTGATAATTATAATCTTGGATTGAAATATCAATGTGTTGAATTTGTAAAAAGATACTATTATGAGTATTTGAAGCATAAAATGCCTGATAGTTACGGAAATGCTAAAGACTTTTTTAATGATACAATCCCAGACGGTACTCTAAATAAGCAACGAAATCTTGTGCAATTTACAAATCCAAGTATATCAAAACCACAAGTTAGTGATTTAATAATTTTGGATGGTAATGTATTCAACAGATACGGTCATGTCGCAATCATATCAAAAGTGAATGAGAATGAAATTGAAATAATCCAACAGAATCCCGGACAATTTACTCCTTCACGAGTTGAGTATAAGCTAAAAAGAAAATCCAATAAATGGTATATAGACAATGACAGAATATTAGGTTGGTTGAGAAAGATTCAGCAGTAAACAATTGTCAATATAAATGCATTTCATACAAATTGCGTGGTTAATTGAATTCATAGCCGAAAACTTTTTCCCAAATTCTATGCCGAGAATTTCGTAAATTTGCATACTTAAAATATATAAAAATAATACGAAAACTAAGATGACAATATTTGCTTGCAATAATTTGACTAAGGCATTTGATAGAGATTTCCTATTTGAGAACATTTCATTCGGTCTGGATCAGGGCGAGAGGCTCGGTATTATCGGTAAAAACGGGATTGGAAAGACTACACTCTTGCGAATTATCGGTATGAAAGAAGAACCGGACGGCGGCGAAGTCGTTTTCAATAAAAATGTTCGCTATGAATACCTTGAGCAAAACACTATGTTCGATTCGAACGAAATGGTTCTCGACGTGGTGATGCAAGCGAAGCCCGAAATCTATAAACTCTGGGAAGAACACAACACTTTGATTTCTCAGCTCAACCATTCGCATGATGAAGCTAAGTCGCTAAGGCTTCAGGAAGTGAATCACGGGCTTGATTTATTGAATGGGTGGAATATCGAATTAGAAGCAAAAAAAATACTTTCGCGGCTCGGAGCGGACGACATATATAAGACGGTGAATAATCTGTCTGGCGGACAAAAGAAGCGTGTTGCCTTGGCGAAAGTTCTGCTTTCCGAACCTGATCTTCTGATTCTCGACGAGCCAACCAACCACTTGGACGCTGATTCTGTGCAATGGCTGCAAGATAGATTGATGGCTGCGGGAAATTCTTTGGTTTTCATCACGCATGATAGATATTTTTTGGATGCCGTTTCAACTCGTATTATTGAAATTGACCAAAAACGTATATACACCTTCGCCGGAAACTATCAAGACTACTTAGAAAAGAAGGAAAGCATCATCGAAGTGCATAACTCCGCCGCCGAACATAATCGCACGAAGCTCCGTACTGAATTGGCGTGGCTCCAACGAGGAGCGAAGGCTCGCCGTACCAAACAGAAGAGCAGAATCGACTGGATCGGTAAGATGGAAGAGACGACAAGGAAGATCAAAGAAAAGAAAATTAAAATCGAACTCGGCACTTCGTTCATGGGCAAAAGAGTGATTGACGCTAATTACTTGACTAAGTCCATCAATGGGCAATTGCTGTTCAAAGACTTTACATATATCGCCAAACCGGGCGATAGAATTGGTATCATCGGACCGAACGGTTGCGGAAAATCAACATTGCTGAACACTTTAGCCGGATTCTCCGAAGTTGATGCCGGCTCGCTGAAAATCGGTGAGTCCGTGAAAATCGGCTACTATAAGCAAGAGATTAGCGACCTGAAAGACGACAAATCCGTAATATCATCGCTCAGAGAAATCGCTGAATACATAGACTGCGGAGTGGGCAAGGACAGATATATGACTCCTCGCGACTTGCTCCAAAAGTTCAACTTCCCCATCGTACAGCAT
>CAZIIZ010000681.1:0-1976 GCA_964539225.1 uncultured Hyphomicrobiales bacterium
AGCCTTCCATACATTCCTGAAGGTCATAGCCTTTACTCAATATTTCCTTAGTCAATACAAAAATATCAGTTAAATCTTTCTGCTTAATATCAGTAGTAATTCTGAAGAAAAATTCTTGATCAACTAAATGCAAAGCATCTGCCATATTGCTATAAATAATATCATTGCCGCAAAATGCAATCACTTGATCGAAAATACTTTGAGAATCTCGCATCGATCCATCGCCTTTTTTGGCAATAGTTATCAAGCAATTCTCGTCGATTTTAATTTGTTCTTTATCGGAAATTACTCGAAGCTGACGCACAATATCATCAATTTCCATTCTCTTGAATTCAAATCGCTGGCATCGGCTCAGAATAGTCGGCAATACTTTATGCGGTTCCGTTGTAGCGAATACAAATAATAAATGCGGAGGCGGTTCTTCCAATGTTTTCAACAAAGCATTAAATGCCGATGTGGAAAGCATGTGAACCTCATCGATGATATACATTTTATATTGTCCATTCGCCGGCAAGTATCGAGAATTTTCCCGCAACTTTCGAATATCATCTACAGAGTTATTCGAAGCTCCATCAATTTCGATTACGTCAAGCGAACGCCCATCAATGATAGCTTTACAAGATTCGCATTCATTGCAAGGTTCGTTGTTTGCCTTGGGATTCGTACAATTAATAGAACGGGCAAGAATTCTAGCTGTAGTAGTTTTGCCTACGCCTCGAGGTCCGCTAAATAGATATGCATGGTGAATCCTGCCGGACTTCACTGCATTTTGCAAAGTAACGGTAATGTGCTGTTGCCCGACTACATCGTGAAACTTCAGCGGTCTCCACTTGCGAGCAGTTACTAAAAATTCTTTATTTTTCGCTTGATTTTCCATCTATCTCAATTATTATTTCACTAAATTTCTACTTGCTTATGCGAGGTATTATCTCTGTCATTCCGGCTTTATGAGTCTTCGAGTAAATACCGAAATCTAAAAACTGATGATTTTAAGCATTTTCACAGATTATCTCGTTTTAAAATTAGAGATTCCTGCATCCACTCGAAGACTCGTTCCGCAGGTATTATCTCTGTCATTCCGGTTTTATGAGTCTTCGAATAAATACCGGAATCTAAAAATTGATTATTTTAAACATTTTCACAGATTATCTCGTTTTAAAATTAGAGATTCCTGCATCCACTCGAAGACTCGTTCCGCAGATATTATCTTTGTCATTCCTATTCTGTGAGTCTTCGAGCAAATACCGGATTTTAAAACATCATCATTCGCAACGACGACATAAAACATTACTAAATCTCGTTCCTTTCCCCCTTTGAATGGGGTATAGGGTAATGATTCCTATACTATTACATTCTTAGATTCCTGCATCCACTCGAAGACTCGTTCCGCAGGAATGACAAATCTTCGTCTTTTCCCCCTTTGAAGGGGGCGAAGGGGGATGAATCTTAATCCACCAATACTTTTCCGGTCATTGCCTTAGGGATTTCAATACCCATTACTTTTAATATAGTCGGAGCTACGTCCGCTAATACTCCATCATGAATATTTTTGTACCTATCCGACACCAAAATACACGGAACTGGATTCAAAGAGTGTGCCGTATTTGGCGATCCGTCTTCATTTACCGCAAAATCAGCATTCCCGTGGTCTGCGATTATCATCACATCATAATTATTTGCTCTGGCTGTAGTTACTACTTCTTTAACGCATTCATCTACAGTCTTAACAGCTTTTTGAATAGCTGTATAAATTCCGGTATGCCCGACCATGTCGCCATTAGCGAAATTCAAACATACGAAATCATATTTATTTTCATTCAAGGCATCTACTAATTTATCTTTTACTAAGTACGCACTCATTTCCGGTTGCAAATCGTAAGTAGCAACTTTCGGAGAATTCACGAGAATTCTCTCTTCGCCGGTGAATACTTGCTCTCGTCCGCCTGAGAAAAAGAAAGTAACGTGAGCATATTTTT
>CAZIIZ010000682.1:0-1974 GCA_964539225.1 uncultured Hyphomicrobiales bacterium
CAATAAAACAACTTGGTCTTCGGCTATATTCAAGCCATAGACAAATTTTGGATTAATAATTAATCGAGATACGAACCAATCAACGACAGCCTCATCATCGATTGGGTTTCCAGTGAAATAATTGTATGTTTTCATAAATGAAGCTAAAAATCTATCATTCCGATCTCCAAGCACTTTTACATTATTTTTATCTAAATTTTTAGCATAACCTCTATTTTTAGCACCAATAAAAACTATAGGATTGTTAAATTCAATTGGTTTGGGAAAAACTAATAAGTGTTCAAATAATCCCATATCCCAGGTTTGATTAACTTTATCTTTACATTTCATAGCATTTATCGTTATTCCTTGTGCTAAATTTAATGTTAAAGACTTAATAAATTCGTAAATTCCATCCCTTAAATAGAATGCCTTATAAAATTGTCCACCCTTATTTAGTAATGAATGGCAATATAGAAAGCTCTTAGCCATAGTTTCTAATAGTTGAGTTTTGCCTGCTCCGTTTTCGCCGATAAAGCAATAGACTCTTTTATCTTTTTGAAGCTCAATTTGAAAATTCAAATTCGCCTGAGTTTGCTCTGCTATAAAACTATGTATCATCGGAATTACCTTGCTAAAATACTACTAAAATATTCACTATTTATGATAAGTTTGAAACGTAAACTGCTATAGAATATTTTAATTAGAATTAAGAAATATAATTTATCAACCATTATTCGCATCTTTAATATTTTCGCCACAAATTTGAGATAATATTTGAAATTTTGTGTTTTTTGTAGAGAAAATTCATGAATTTTCTCTACAAAAAACAGTTCACTTAAATGTTCCTGCAATTATAGCAATAATATTTAAATACTTTCAACAAATATACCCAAAAATATCGTGTATAGTGGCTATATTATATTAAGTAATATTCTCAATAAGAATTCCATTCAATCTCCAAAACTAAACATCAATTATATTCGTCTAAATCTTGCTAATAATAATTAATTTTCATAATTAAACAAGGAAAAACAAATGTCAAATATCCCTGAAAAATCAGCCAAAGGCAACTTCAGCGAAGTTCCCGGCAAATATTGCGTTCGCGATTTAGCTCTTGCCGAAGAAGGCAAAATGTTAATCGACTGGGCAGAATCCAGAATGCCTGTCTTGATGAAATTGAGAGAAATGTACAGCGTAACTAAACCATTCAAAGGTTATAAAATCGCAGGTTGCTTGCACGTAACTAAAGAAACCGCAGTGCTTATCCGTACTTTCATCGAAGCCGGTGCTGAAATCACTTGGTCCGGTTGCAATCCATTATCGACTAACGACGCAGTAGCTTCAGCATTAGCTGCCGAAGGCGTTTCTATGTTCGCTTGGTATGGCAATCACGAAGATTTCTACTGGTGTATCGACCGCACTATCGACTGTCAACCTCACTTAACTTTAGACGATGGTTGCGATTTGATTAACACAGTTCACGAGAAATATCAAGATTTAGCTAAAAACTACGTAATCGGCGGAACAGAAGAAACTACTACCGGCGTTCACAGATTGAAATCTCGTGCCGCTGCCGGAGAACTTTACTATCCGGTTTACGCAGTAAACGACGCTGAAACTAAATGGGATTTTGATAACGTTTATGGTACTGGTCAATCTACTTTAGACGGTATTCTTCGTGCTACTTCAGTATTATTAGCTGGCAAAAACTTCGTAGTAGCCGGACACGGTCATTGCGGTTCGGGCGTGGCTAAACGTGCTAAAGGCATGGGTGCGAACACTATCATTACCGAAATCAGAGCTACTTCTGCTCTAAAAGGTATCCTCGAAGGACACGAAGTAATGACTATGGACGAAGCTGCGAAAGTAGGCGATATATTCGTTACTGCTACCGGAGTGAAAGACATTATTCGCCAGAACCACTACGAATCTATGCGTGATGGTGCGATTATCTGCAACACCGGACACTACGATGCAGAAATCAACATCCCA
>CAZIIZ010000683.1:0-1967 GCA_964539225.1 uncultured Hyphomicrobiales bacterium
CTGTGCATGATGGTACAATTCTCGGTTGCTCAGGAAAACAATTTACAGACATAGTCAATATAGGAATTGGCGGTTCTGATTTGGGTCCGGCGATGGTTTGCTCGGCTTTGCGACCTTATGCAGTAGCCGGAATTAATGCTCATTTTGTGTCAAATGTCGATGCTACTGATATTGCCGAAACTTTGAAACATTTGAATCCTGAAACTACATTATTTATTATCGCTTCGAAAACATTTACTACGCAGGAAACCTTGAGAAATGCCCGAACTGCTAAGGCATGGTTTTTAAATGGCGGAAATAGGAAAAAAGAACATATAGCAAAGCATTTCGTCGCTTTATCTACGAACGAAAAAGCTGTTCGTGAATTCGGTATATCGCCAGATAATATGTTCGAATTTTGGGACTGGGTCGGCGGACGCTACTCGCTCTGGTCAGCTATTGGTTTATCAATAGCTTTGTTTGTCGGCTTTGATAATTTCAATGAGTTACTTCTGGGTGCTTTTAAAATGGATAATCATTTCCACACTACCCCGTTCGATAAAAATATTCCGGTAATTATGGCAATGCTCGGCATATATTATACTGATTTTTGGGATGCTGAAAGTATGGCAATAATTCCTTACGATCAATATTTAGATAAATTCCCAGCTTTTCTCCAGCAATTAGATATGGAGAGCAATGGTAAATCCGTTACTTTATCAAACGAAGATGTTGATTATAAAACAGGACCAATTATTTGGGGGCAGCCTGGCACTAATGCCCAGCATTCATTCTTCCAATTAATTCATCAAGGCACTCGATTGATTCCTGTCGATTTCATAGCCGGAGTGAATTCGCACAATCCAATTGAAGACCATCAGCAGATGTTGCTTTCTAATTTCTTCGCTCAAACCGAAGCTCTGATGAACGGAAAAAATGCCGAAATAGTAATATCGGAATTAACTCGATCCGGAATGAATCAAGACGAAATTAGGCAATTGATTCCTCACAAAATTTTCAAGGGCAACCGCCCTACAAATTCTATTCTATATAAAAAATTAACACCGAATGTTCTCGGTTCGCTTATCGCTATGTACGAACATAAAGTATTTGTGCAGGGAGTGGTTTGGGGATTGAATTCATTCGACCAATGGGGCGTAGAACTCGGCAAACAATTAGCCAATCGAATTTTGCCGGAATTAACTAATACTGAAGAAATCAGTTCGCACGATGCTTCTACTAATGGTTTGATAAATTATTACAAAACTAATAGAGAATAATTACGTAAAGAAGGACTAATGATGAAATATTTATTTAGTGCAGTAACAATATTTGCAATACTTTCGTTATATGCTTGTAGGTCGAGCAATTGTTCTGACGATGGCGATGGGTTAAGCAAATTAGATGCACAATCGCAGATGGAACTAACTCGAGCAGAGCAAGCAAATTCCGACGATATGCTTAGCGTCGTGCTGCTATTTGAAGTTGATCCAAATGAAAAGATGCTTGATGAATTGAAAGAGATGAAAGTCAAAATCATCACTAAGGTCGGAAAAATTTTGACTGCTCAAGCAAATATTGAAAGTATTAAAAAAATTATTAAATGCAATAAGGTTAAACAAGTTGAGATTAATAAAACAAGTTCGACTAAATAAACACGTTTTAAATTTAATTAAAGGATAGATATGAAAATTAGGAACTTATTACTCGGTGCGATGATTTTCGCCGGTACGCTAAATGCTGCCGATATTCCGGTAAATAAAATGAATGCTCGCTCGATGGCGAAATTAGCATTAGCTCAGAAATATACTAATTCTCCAAGTGCAATTATGGATATTCAGCATGTGAACTATCCATATTCACTACAGAATAATCAACTATACGTAAATCTATTACTCCAAGTAAGCGGATCTGAAATAGAAATTCCGCTAAAAAAATTAGGTTGCGAAATTATGTCGCACACGGCAACTATATATGCCGTAAAAGCT
>CAZIIZ010000684.1:0-1963 GCA_964539225.1 uncultured Hyphomicrobiales bacterium
TACTTGCACCGGATAATCCGATATATTCACGGTCAATTTCTTTTTGTCTTCAATGCTTTGTTTGTTCATTACTAAAATACCAACGATAGCACCAATTGCTATAATCACAATTGCAAAGAAACCGATTTTTCTCATACTCATATTATTTTCTTTCTAATTTATTTATTTAATATTTATTGCGTTATTAAATTTTGCCAATTGCTTTGTTGTACTTAGCTAATGCAATTTGGTAATCGCACTGAGCATTAATCAAATTGATTTCTGATTGTAATAAAGCATTTTCTGCGTCTAATAAGTCTGAACTGATGGCAGCTCCGGCTTTGAATTTGTCGTTTGTAACTCGTAAATTCTCCTTTGCCTGCTCTAAAGCATATTTCGAAGCGGCTAATTTATCGAATGAACGATTATAAACTAATACAGACTGCTTAACTTCCAATTCAAGTCCATCTATCATTAAGCTTTTAGAGAATTCAGATTGTTTTAATGTTTCTTCGGCTTGTTCGGTTTGAAGAGAAGTGGTTCTCCAGTCCCAAATATTATAGCTTAAGGATAATCCTAAGTCCCAAGTACCTTTGAATTCTTCTTTAGAAGGCATTATCCTTGAGTTCGGATTAGCATAAGTATAGTTTGCTGCAAAATTAATCTGAGGAAACCATCCCGATTTAGCAATTTCTATTGCTTTGTTTGCTGCTTTGATTCTTTGCTCCATTGCTTTTAAGTCAGGACGAGCTTGAATTGCTAATTCTTTCGCTTTTGATGCATCTAATTTATCATTTGCTATCATTTCGGGATTATCAGTAGTTTCGATTTTTGTATCTAAACTAATTCCAAGCAAATTGCACAATCCAATAGCAGCTATATCAATACTATTTTCTAATTCAATTTTTGATAATTCTAAATTAGATAACTGTACCTTAACTTTCAAAACATCATTTTCAATTGATAATCCTGCATTATAGAAGTTTTGAATATCAGTCAAATGAGCTTTCACTTGAGTAATATTATTTAATAATGCTTCTTGGGATTTAATTGCTTTGTAGTACGACCAATAAGCGTTCTTAATATCAGAAGCAAGAGTAGTTTTAGTATTCTCTAAGTCTTCTCCTGTAGCATCATAGAACGCCTCATTCATCTCAATTGATGACGAAATTCTGTTACCTGCAAAAATTGGTTGGGTAAGCGATAATTTCATATTGTAGTTGTTATTTATCGCCGGCGAAATCGAGAATCCGTTAATTTTGAAAGCATCAACTTCGCTTAACCTTGTGTAAGTTCCTAAAAACTTAAGCGATGGCAAACCTCCTGCGTTCGATTCTTCGACTTTAGCATGAGCAGATTTTTGTTTTGATAGTCCGATACTGATATTTTTATTATGTTCAATACCTTTTCGAACTGCCTCTTCTGAAGATATTCGTAAGGTTTCTTGCGAATATAATGAGCTGTTCATTAATATTCCCAATGCAAGTAAGTATTTACTACTTATTTTCACAGCATTTTTCCTTATTAAAATTTATAGATTCGTATTTATGGAAATTATCCGGACGCAAATTTTCATACATTTTAGATAAAAGCTTTTCTAAGGTTTCCTTTTCATCTGCACTGAATCCTTCAAATACTTTATCCGAATTTAATTCTACTGTTGAAATGAGTGCATGTCTCAGAGTTTTACCACGTTCGGTTAAAAATACTAAGTTATTTCTACGATCATTAGGGTCTTTACGGCGTTCGATATATCCACCATTTTCTAAACTGTCGATTAATCTTAACACAGTTGTTTTCTCTTTAAGTGCATTGTCGGCAAGTTCCTGTTGATTTACTCCGTCTTTATGCCATAGGAACATTATTAATGAGAATTGTTCGATAGTTACATCGAAACCTTTCTCTACAAAAGCTTTATTTATTGATGCTTTGAAAAATCTGCTCGTATGTCCGAGCAAGAATCCAAGCCGTTTGATTGTTTCAT
>CAZIIZ010000685.1:0-1962 GCA_964539225.1 uncultured Hyphomicrobiales bacterium
GAGAGAAACTTTTCTTCGTGGGTCAACCTGCCAACATAATGTTCAATAAATGAATTATTGAACAGTTCTCTACCGGTTGATTTCGGAGGATTTTGACTGATGTATTTTATACTCATAAGCTCTTCAAGAAGTTCATAACATAAAACTCCAGAACGAGCAATCGCTCCGCCGTTATCATATTCTAAATTAAAATATTTTTGCATAGCAATATTAATTAACATATTTCCCGGTCCGGTATCAAAAGCGGAAACTTGATTAGTTTTGCATCCTTTGGCTAAATTAGTGATATTAGCCATACCGCCTATATTCAAGCATATCACATTATTTGAGTTTGAAAGGAAAAAATCATAATCAAATCTGGGGACAAGTGGTGCTCCCTGCCCGCCTAAAATAACGTCTCCTGAGCGAAAATCACTAATAACCGGTATAGAAAGCAATTTAGATAAAGCAGAACCATTCCCTAACTGCAAAGTACTTGCTACCTCTAAACCGAAGCGAATAATAGGATTTGGACTATGCCAAACCGTCTGACCGTGCATTCCAATTAATTGAATTTGGTTTGGAGCGAGTTGATGCCTTTTCGCTGTTTCAATTATTGCTTTATAATATAATTGAGGCAAAGCAAAATTTAGGAATGAAATATCTTCCCAATTTGGCTGCACTAATAACATTGCTACAAAATCACTAAAACCCTTAGGATAGTCTATCATTTCAAATGCTTTCAGCTCCAAATGATATTTATCCGAATTATCAGAATGAATACTGCATATAGCTACATCAATTCCGTCCAAAGAAGTCCCCGTCATCAGTCCGCAAACTAATGATGGAGTATGTTTTTGCATGATTAATTGCATATTTAAGTCTATCCTAATTCAAAACTTGTAATACCGAATACTTTATTCAGATCAATTTCCGGTTTTTCTTGACTATACATTCTAGCAGTCTCGAATACTTTTTTCATTTTATGCTTAGATACTAAAAGTTTAGCTTCAATATTTATTTCCGGTATGTCTAAATATACAGATTCTCCGGCAGGCAATTCTGCAATTAGCGACAATAATAAATTTTCTGCTTGCACGAATCCATCCGCAAATAAAGGACCGATTTTGAAGCCGTTCAGGCACTTGCGTACCACAGCATAACCTCTAATTTGATTTTCATTAAATAATACTTTAGCAGTTGCATTGCCCATATTCAACCAAGTTTGTAAAAATTTGGCACGTTCAGCGGGAAAGCATTGTCTATCGTATTTGCAAATATCGGAGAAATGATTATCATTGTAATCTTGAATTTTGGTACATGGAGTATATTCCCAAATATCCGGCACTATCATTTCATATCGAGCATTAGGATAAGCGTATTTGAAGCCAAGCCGTACATAATTTTCAACACGGTCTATCAGTCCGTCTAAACCGACATTTTTATCGTACAAATATCGCATCGCCTTCAGAGCTAATTGCGAACCGAAATAGTTTCCTTCAAATTCCTTTTTCATCACATAGAATCCGACAAAACCGAAATCTTCGCTGTAGGATACCGCCGAAATACAGCCTATTGCTTCCGATTCCAATTCAGCGATAAAAAAACCGTTATTATCGGCAGAATAAAATGCACTCGAATCATTGAGACCTGGATTCCAACCTTGCTCAGTAGCCATTTCAATCAAGAAAGGCATTTTGTCGATACTAATTTTATTTACATAAAATGACATAATAATTCTCCTCTTATATTATTATTCTCAAGCGTTCCAATTTACGACTTTTCGCAATAACATCAAAAGATAATTTTAAAAATTTGCAATTATTTAGCAGGCATTTGCAAATTTCTCCAAATTTTTACGGCTTCGAATAATGCAATTCCTCCTGCAACGCTTACATTCAATGAATGCTTTACTCCGAACATCGGGATTTCGATAGAATCATCGCCTTCTCTCAATACTTCATCTTCGATTCCGGTTAATTC
>CAZIIZ010000686.1:0-1958 GCA_964539225.1 uncultured Hyphomicrobiales bacterium
CGGTCAGAATTCATTTGTTGGAGGAGTGTATAATACTGCACCGTCTTATGCAGAAGTAGTTTTTGGTTATTATGCAAGTACATATACAGCATCGGCAAATGCTTCTACTCAAGCAATACCAACTGATCGTTTATTTGCTATAGGTAATGGTACTGACGTTTCAAATAGAAGTAGTGCCTTAACAATACTCAAAAATGCAAACACCACAATCGGCGGTTCTCTTACGATAAACGGAAATGGTACAAGTTATGCTTTACCAACTGATAGAGGCACAAGCGGTCAAGTATTGACTACTAATGGATCTGGAACTGCAAGTTGGGCAACTGCTGCAAGTGGCGGAGGTCCAACTATTTTGAGAGCGACTTCTAACGGAAACAGTATTGTAGTGCCAACCGTTAGTTATTTTATCAGAAAAACTTTTACTGTAACTGGAGCAGTACCTGGAGATGCGGTAATTGTTAATTTAACTAATGTTCCTGCTCCAACAAGTTCCAATACTTATAATGCTTATGGCTTAAGTTATTATGCTTGGGTTTCATCAGATAATACAGTAACAGTTCATTTTCACGATTCAGGTTGTGCTTGCACTAATCTTAGCGGTATTACAGTTCAGCTGACAGTAATCAAAGCTCAAACTCCTTAATTAGATATTTAAATAATATTTTGGAATAAATATATGAAAAAAATTATCATACTCTTATTATTAACTCTTGCTTGTACTATTTATAATAGTATTGCTAATCCGCTTGGCGGCACACAATACAAATTGCGAAGTAGTGTGGTCGGCGGTGGCGGTCGTATGAGCGGTGGAAATTATATCTTGAATGGTTCTGTTGCTCAACCGAACGTAGGCTTAACTGAAGGTACAGGCTACTCATTGAAAGTAGGTTTCTGGAATACTTATCTTTATAAATTAATAGAGTATCCCACTATTCAAGCTTCAAATGTTACAATTACAAATCAGACTCAAATAGCTTGGACTCGCGGCAATGGCGAGCGAGTGGCAGTATTTATGAAACAAGCAAATATCGGTACTGCTACTCCCGTAGATAATACTACTTATACTGCAAACACGGCTTTCGGAACTGGTACTCAGATTCCTACAAGCGGATGGTTCTGTATATATGATGGAACAGGTACAAGCGTAACTGTTACCGGAATGTCGGCTCGTACAGATTATATAGTTCAAGCATTTGAATATAAAGGGACTGTCGGTTCTCAAAAATTTAAACAAGGAACTGCTACTAATAATCCTCGAGCAATTCAAAATCAAACGATTACTTTTGACGTATTAGCTTCAATATTTTCGGATGATGCTGATAGAACTCTTAATGCAACATCGACATCAAATCTAAATATTACTTTTTCAAGTTCAAATGAAGCTGTAGCAACCGTAGTAAATGGCAAGATTCATCCGATGGCAGAAGGTACTTGCTCAATTTATGCTAATCAAGCCGGCAATGATTATTATTATTCAGCTACTCAAGCCAGCCAACCGCTTACAGTGCAATTCCCATATTTTACGGATAATTTAAGTAATAAATTTGCCACTTGGACAAGTGCATTAAGTTCTGTATCGAGTGGAACAATTACTTTGCATAAAAATTATATCCAAACAGCTAATGCTACAATTTCTTCTGATATTACATTAAATCTTTCAGGTAATAATTTTACAGGCGATGCTATCTCTACAATTGCTGAAGCTAAGAAGTTTTCATTACAGAATACCGGAGCTGATGCTATATTTGATGTAGATATTAGCTTCGCCGGTTCTATGAGCATCTTAGGAATATATAAAACCGGAATATTGGGAACAAATTTTAGTATTGATAATGTCAGTGCAAGTGGTATTATCGAAATCGGCGATGGAACTTCAACGATTACTTATCCATTCAATATCAGCGATGCGAGAGATCGGAAGAGCACACGTCTGAACTCCAGTCACATTCAGAAATCTC
>CAZIIZ010000687.1:0-881 GCA_964539225.1 uncultured Hyphomicrobiales bacterium
AGAAAAATTTCAACTATCGCATTAGGCAGTTCTCCAGTTCGGTGATACCGAATAAAGAACAAGAATTAGAATTAATTCAGCTTACTGCTAAAATACCATTCGATGATAGAGTCAATACACTTGCTCAGATAAGCGATTTGAGTTATCCGTTGATGCGTGAACATTTGTATCGCACTAAGAGCAAATTAAACACAGAAAGTGCCGGAATGTCCGTCGAGGAATTAGTTGTGGCTATGAATTTATGCGAGGGAGCTAAAGAGCATTTATTTCCAAAGAATGTAGCTTTACTGATGTTTTCAGAAAATCTCCAAAAGTATTTTCCTACTGTTCAAATTGATGTGGTAGAGTTTCCGAATGGTACTGCTTCTAAAGAATTTAGAGAAAAAACATTTGACGGTGCTATACAGAAGCAATTGATCGATGCCTTGTCGTATATCAAAACGAATATATTGAAAAGTAAAATCAAAAAGCATAGTGAATCGGAAATTGCAGAGCATATTTACAACTATCCATTTGCGGCTATTGAAGAAGCACTGGCGAATGCTGTTTATCACAGAAATTATGAAGTTCGTGAACCGATTGAAGTGCGAGTTTTGCAGAACTCAATTGAAATTATTAGCTATACCGGTGCAGATCCATCCTTGAAACAATCTGATTTTGAGAAAGGTAGCATTCGGGCTAGACGTTATCGGAATAGAAGAATAGGCGAAATCTTAAAAGAATTAGGTCTGACAGAGGGCAGAGGTACAGGCATTCCAACAATTCAGAATGCTTTGAAATTAAATAATTCCCCAGAAGCTAAGTTCGATACAGATGAACCTGAACGCAGATATTTCATTATTGAAATCCCAATACATAAAGAGTTTATCTACACAATCGAC
>CAZIIZ010000687.1:981-1952 GCA_964539225.1 uncultured Hyphomicrobiales bacterium
CAAGTTACCGACCAAGTTACCGACCAAGTTACCGACCAAGTTACCGACCAAGTTACCGACCAAGTTAAAATTCTAATTAATCATTTAGATAAAACTCCGAAATCAGTAACCGAATTGATGAATGCAATCGGATTGAGGCATCGTCATTCGTTTCGGCATAATTATTTATTACCGGCAATAGAATTGAATTTGATCGAATTAACAGTTCCGGATAAACCGAACAGTAGTAAACAAAAGTATAAATTAACTCCATTGGGATTGGAATATAAACACGTTCAAGGCAAATAATGGGATTCAACGAAAAATTTTTTGAGTAAGCAATTATTGAATCATTCAAAGCGAGTAGTTCTTTATATCGCTTCGGCAAGCAAATTCACAAAGAAGTGCAGTGAGTGCTGCTGTGCAACGACTTGAAGCAATTTCTTTTGAATCGCTATTCCGGCGATGAGATTAGTATCAGTGAAAAATTGCATTCTGCTTACGATTTATGTTGCTCAGTTGAATGCAAGAGTAATTTGTATGATAGAAGAGGCTGTACTCAGCGAAGGCGTAGAAGAAATATTCCAATTAACCGATGGCGAACAAGCGGACACAAGCGATATATTTAGTGATTAGTACATGGCGAAGATAGAATAAATCAAATTGCCGAATACGAAGATTAAATTGCTTCAAAAACTTTTAACTAAAGCGATTAATCAGTTTAAGAAGGTCAATAAAATAATAGGTGTGGAGTTTGGCGAAAGGCTAAACTTTATCGTCATTTAAAATAATGAACGTAAAGAAGAATTAGCCTTACAAAGTGAAGTATTAGGTGATGTAACCGATTGCTTGGTAGAATTATTTCGAGGAATTTAATTTGCTCAGGGGGTTGGGAGTTGCTTTTGAAGAAAAAGCGTTATATGATATTCTGAAATCCATCAGAGATAAATATCAAATCGAATATACCGAAAAGAAACTGATAAAATTGGCGA
>CAZIIZ010000688.1:0-1952 GCA_964539225.1 uncultured Hyphomicrobiales bacterium
CCGATAAATAATCACCTTCACATCCGTCAACAACGTAATCTGCAACAAATTCTTAGCAACCATATTTGTTTTCAACACTATACTCGAACCCATTTTTAATTTCTTATTAATTGGCTTCTTCACCGGAGTCTGTCTCACCTGTCTCATCAACGCATTCCACGTCGCCTTTTTCACCAAAACCTTATCATCAATCGAATTCGCATAAGCCTTAATCGCCACAAGTACCTCATTATTCAAAGCCATAACATCATCAATAATACCTTGATTTGTAATACTCCGCGTATTAATTTGTGTTTCCAAAAGCATATTTACATTCTGTTTATTTTGCGCCTTATCATGCCAAGTCGTAATACTCGTAATCTTATCTGCCGTAAACCCTTTAGCTATCAAAGCCGTATGATTAGCATTAACTTTACCAATAACCAATTCATAAGTCAAATGAAAACCATCGAATTCCTTTCTTCTAATATGTTTTCTAAATATAGATAATCCAAAAGAAACATAATCATCTGTAATCGTACCTGCTTTAATACACGATTTAATCTTATACTCCAAATCCTTTGATATAGGCAACAAAGAAAACATATCAAAATTTCTTTCTTTCGTATTTGCAGCATGTTGATCAATCAAAGCATCAGTCGGCTCCATCTCTAAAGCATCATCAATGGCTGGTGTCCATGTTTCATCCACCCATTCATCATTGAATTTTGAATCATAAGCTTCCACTTCATCCTTTACTGTATCTCGCAAATTTCTTAAAACTTCTGATACAGGACCTACTTCTTCTATTTTTATATTCATATCTTTATCATATTTAATTAATATTTTTTTGTGCAAAGATAATCAAATAAATCCGAATAGCAAGGTTTTTTTTTCAAATAGTATAATTTGAATGAAATTTAGAATGTTTCTAAATAAAAAAAAGCAATAAATAACAGCAATTAGTTACATTAAATATTATAATATCAATTAAATACGAAAATATAAAAACCATACAGAATTAAATAATATAGAATGAAAAACATCTAAATATTTTATGCAATAATACAGTGACATACTAAAAAAATACTAATAATAATTAAAAATGTATATACAATAAATGAAATCGTATCAATGATAAAAGTATTTACCTATTCAATAAATGCATTTGCCTATTCAATAAATGCAAATGTCTATGCAATAAATGCATTTGCCTATTGAATAAATGCAATTGTCTATGCAATAAATGCAATTGTCTATTGAATAAATGCAATTGTCTATTGAATAAATGCATTTGTCCTTCCGATAAATGCAATCATCAAACTGATATATTCAATGTATTAAATGATTATAACCACCTCACAACCAACCTCGCATACCCCATAACCAACTATCATCCAACCCCATCCAATCCCCACTCACATCCTACCGAACATTCACCTTCCGCCACAACAAATAATTCATATACCGCCAAGCAAAGTCCTGCGACGCCCGATTCCCCGTAGATGAGAAGATACGTTGCCAATTATCCAACAACTTCTTAGCATCCACCATCCGATCCGTGTCCAACGACTGCAAATCCCCGATTTTCGACCTCATCGTAGCGTTCTCTGCCATCAACCAAGCCGTTTGCGGTGTCGCAAAACCCAACTTATCCGTCCGATTATAAATCGCTGCGGGCAACACTTCGCGCATCGCCTCCCGCAAAAGATACTTACTCCAGCCTTTATATATCTTATAGTCCGCAGGAATAGAAAAAACGTACTCAATCAAGTCCACATCATCCGCAAAAGGCGTCCGCGACTCGATTCCATACTGCATAGAGCAGCGATCTTCCCATCGCAACAGGTTTTTCAGATAATGTTGTGTAAAGAAATCGCTCAACACATGGTTCATCTTGCGTGCACTATAGTCATTTGCGAGGGATATGCCCGATGCATGCTGTTGCCACGCCTCTTTTTGGATGAACATCG
>CAZIIZ010000689.1:0-1950 GCA_964539225.1 uncultured Hyphomicrobiales bacterium
GAGAAAACTTCGGAGAAAACTTCGGAGAAAACTTCGGAGAAAACTTCGGAGAAAACTTCGGAGAAAATACTACAACTTCTGAAAAAAAATCAAGAAATAACTATTCAAGAAATTTCAAAACGTTTGAACAAAACAACTCGAGCAGTTGAAATGCAATTAAACTCACTAAAAGAAAAAAATATGATTAAAAGAATCGGACCGGATAAAGGTGGATATTGGGAAGTATTAGATAAAAATATATGATATATTCAGCAGTTATTGAGCGATGCAAACAAACCGGATTATACGTCGGCCATATTTCCGGCTTTGCAGGAGCTCATTCGCAGGGCGAAACTATCGAAGAACTCCGCACCAATCTAACGGAAGTAATTGAAATGCTGTTAGAAGATTTAGTAGCAATTTAGTATGCTCCATCCTCCGTTATTTTCCGTTATATTACACACATTTTTTGAGTTGTCATTCCTGCGGAACGAGTCTTCGAGTGGATGCAGGAATCCCTTCGTATGATTCAGGGTAGCTAATTTTCTCTGCCTTTACCACTAAATTTTGCTTCCCAAAATATTTACTGGGCTATTTCGTTGAATATTTAGGTTAATAAATAGCGAAAGGATTCTTATGCCGAAAATATTTGAATACTTGGGTATCGTGATTTATTTCGTACAAGCCCAGTAAATCTATCCAAAGGAAATTAAGATGAGAATTATTGAGCAATACAACTCTGATAATCCAATTTATGCAGTAGTTCGAGCAGAATATTTGCAGGATTATATTCTCCGAATCTATTTCGACGATGGAAAAATTAGCGAAGTCGATTTTGCTCCATTTCTGAAGCAATCGCTTCATCCGGCTATAAAGAAATATTTGGATTTGGAACTTTTTAAAGCTTACGAAATAGTCAATGGTGATTTGAATTGGAATGATTTCGATTTAATTTTCCCTGTTTCAGATTTATATGATGGCGAGATAAAATAGAATATTTGCCCTTCGCATCATCCCAAAATATTTACCGGGCTATTTCGTTGATAAAAATGAATTTTATAATGGAGAAAATATGCAATTATATTCAGCAGTTATCGAGCGATGCAAACAAACCGGACTATACGTCGGCTATATTCCAGGCTTTGCAGGAGCTCATTCGCAAGGCGAAACTATCGAAGAACTCCGCACCAATTTAACGGAAGTAATTGAAATGCTGTTAGAAGATGGAATTCCTGATTTAGAAAGTGAATTTATTGGTACTCAAAATTTAATGATAGCCTAATATGCCTAAGTATCCGGTAATGACAGCCAATGAAATACTCCGAATATTGAATATTTTGGGGTTTTACGAGGTTAGACAACGAGGCTCTCATAAACAATTACGACATTCTGACGGTCGAGCCACTACTGTTCCATGCCATAAAGGTAGAGATGTAGCTCCACTTTTATTAAAGCAAATTCTCAAGGACATTAATATTGAATTGGATGAGTTCCTTGATATTTATTAAATATGTGGAACAACAAAGAATTTAAACGATTGCCGGAGTTATAACTATGCACAACATACCCAAAATATCGGCGGCAGAGATAGGCGAGAACAATTCATTGCTTATCACTTTCGATAATGGAATCAAGAAATTCTATCCAAGCGAATTGATATTTAAGCGTAGCGAATTCAGTATTTTAGAGAATAGCCCGATGTTTAAATGCTTGACTATTGAACCGGGCGGCTATGCAATTTCGTGGTCAGATGATTTAGATATTTCAGAGATTAAATTGTTTTATTCTGATCTAGTTGAAGGAATAAGATGTTAAATTAATTGAAAATTTTCCTAATCAATTTAGAACTCAAGACCATCCGGAATATAAACCGGACGATAGTTTTTTTACTTCAATAAAATTAAATATGAAAAAAGAAAATAAAATAAATAGAAAAGTATTACAAGAAAGATTACTCCTCAATGATTGCGC
>CAZIIZ010000690.1:0-1950 GCA_964539225.1 uncultured Hyphomicrobiales bacterium
TTTCCATAATAAATACAAAAGCCGGAACTAATGAATAGGCTAAAGCTACGTTTGGTGCGGTTGTGTATTTTACTGAAATAAAGAACAACAACTGATTCAAAGGAATACACAGGAATCCAAGTATCAGGAATGTAAGCCAATCTTTAGCGGTTAACTTGGGCAAGGTTTTCCATTTGTAAGCAATTATTCCTCCAAACACAACTGAGGCTAATGCTCCACGCAGTAATAGCGATAATGTAGGATCAATTGTATTGGTAAGACTTTTTCCAACGACGTGAGTGGAAGCGGCAAGAACTTGCTGAAAGAATAAGATTATATATATATACATTACTATTGATTTCGTTTGAAAATTACTTTAATAAACTCAGGATGGTTTGCTCTTGAGCGGAATAACAATAAATATGCGATGCCTTTTCGCAGGAATCAACGTATTTTTGTTTATTGTCTAATATAGTACGAATTGACTTGGCAAACTCGGACGGATCGGCACCGACTTGAATTAATTCGCCAATCGGATGTTCGAGCAATACTTGACGCATAGCTGGTAAATCGCTAACCAAGGACGGCACTCTCGCCATACAGTATTCAAACAGCTTATTAGGCAATGCCAATCGGTACGAGAGAGTTATCGGCTCAATATAGGCAATTCCAACATCTGCCGACGCTGTATAGCCGAACAACTCATCATAAGACTTTTTGCCAAGAAAATAGACACGATCATCGACGTTAAGAGCTTTTGCAATGTCTTCGAAATCTTTTTGATGCGGTCCCCACCCGATTATAACAAAGACAGAATCTTCCAAGCATGGTAAAGCTCGAATTACTGGAATTATTCCTCGTCCCTTCAGAATAACGCCTTGGTATAATAATATTTTTACATCTTTGGATAATCCCAATTCATCACGAATAATATTACTATGAATGCCGTCATAATAAGGAGGCAGATTCATAATCACGGAATAGCGTTGATTCGTATTGAAATGATTTTTCAAATACTCTTCGTCCATCTTGCCGGATACAATAATTCTATCGACTTTTTGAATTAGCTTACGCTCAATTTCTGTAATAATTCCTTGTTTGAACTGATTTTGAGCGAGAGGTCCGAGAGCAGAATATATTTCACGAGAATCGTAAAACAACTTAGCCTTATTGCGAACGGCATACATTTCAGCTGTATATAATGAATAAAAATCATTAGCCCAATATACTTTAGCTTTTATTTTCTTATACTTTCGAGCCGATTGATGGAATCTGAGCCAACGAAGCCAGAAGCGAGTTTTTTTCGGCGGAGCAATCGGATAAATATCCATACCTTCGTGGATAAACAATAATTTATCCGATTCGGATACCGGAGCGACTACCGCTACTTTCTTCCCGTGTTTAGTATAAGTACGAGCTAAATTCAGAGTGCGAGCATCTGATTTTAGTTCTTCGAAACATATAAAACACACATCGTATAAAGTATTCATTCGCCATTTGCCGAATTGTTAATTAATCTCTAAATTTAAAATGGTATGTACTTCTGAGTATTCCGCGAGCATTGAATCTTTCTTTGAAATTAATTAGATTCATAGAAGGAGTCATCGGATCTTCAGCTTGAGTATCTTGCGACACACCAATATCAACCCATTCATAGCCCATTTCAGTAGCCCAACGAGTAATTTCGTAATTCACTAAATATACAGGCTTCAAATCTTCAAATTCATATAAAAGCATAGTATAGAAGCATAAAACTACTTTAGAATTACACAAAAACAGTAAAGTCCCAGCAATTGGTTTGCCTTCGTAATACACCATAAGCAGTTTCAGATTCTGAGGCACTAATTCTAATAATCTATGTATATCTTCTAAAGAATGCGTAGGAGTCGCATTATGCTTTGCTTTATTATTCAATAATATCTCATAGAAAGCATCATAGTCTTCAGATCGGAAGAGCACACGTCTGAACTC
>CAZIIZ010000691.1:0-1937 GCA_964539225.1 uncultured Hyphomicrobiales bacterium
GAGATTTCTGAATGTGACTGGAGTTCAGACGTGTGCTCTTCCGATCTCAATTCAAAAATACAATTAGCTAAAAGAAGAGCTAGAAAATTTAGAAATAATGATAATTTAATAAACATGATTTACTTCATCGCCGGAAAGCTAAAATCCGATTAACTGCTCTATTTAGCGTAGAGTTATTTTAATAATATCGCCTCAGAGAATAATATCAAAATTTGCTGAATACATTTCTCTTGCGTGTTCATCAATTTCTGAACTAAAAACGCATTCAAGCCAGCTCTTTCGAATCCTAATCTAAACCCACCAATTCCTGCAAATAAATCAATAAATTTATTCTTCATTTACGAATTCCTTAGATATTTATTAATTAAGTTATTGTAAATTATTCCTACTTTGAATCATTTACGATTTCTCTCCATTTTTCTATGGAATTGGAACAAAGTCTATTAATATGACTACTTGCAATTCCTATATCGAACCCATAGATAAGATTTACTTGGATGTAGTCCAATTTATTAATATCTTGATAATTATTTAGAATTATTCTAACAGCTTCCTTTACTAATTTAACTCTACTGAAATCTTGGATATTATTATCAATTAAGATGTTTTTATCGAGCAATATACTCAATTGTACAAATTCAATTGTTCTATCAGCTTGATTATCCAAGTAAGTGGTTGTTGTGCTTCGAGCTATTCCTGATTCAACTACCAAAGGCAGTTTATCAATTTGAGACTTTATTGGACGCAAATCAACAAAATCATTTTCAGAGGAAAAGAATTTCAATTGAAATAAAGTAACAATTATAGAAATAGTAATTGCAATAAGCGAAGCGTTTAATAAGCCGGAATTTTGCCATTTCATTAAATTTTGTTTAGGATAAGCATCTGTATTAACTACATAAGATCCGATGCACAGATCGTGTATTCCTTGATGTGTTCTTTTATTTGTTATAATGAGTACCAACCATAAAACGTATGATGAGATAATGATTACATTTAATCCGACTCCTAGTTCTAAGGTTATTGATAAATCAAATTTCCCAACCCAATATAAAATTAGTGGAGTAATTAATATTAGAAATCTGGGAATTGATTGTCTAAACGATAAAACCTCTTGATTCGAATCAACTACTCTCAGCTTACAAATCTTTTTCCCAATTGTCTGCCCTCCATATTTTTTACTATTCATCATTCCAAAATATATTGAGGCAATGAACATTCCAACGAGAAATCCGTAACTTCCAATTCGTGCCAAAAGACTATGAAAAACAAATCCAATAATTATTCCGATTAAACCAATTATCATCCAATCAATAACAGTTGCCAAGACTCTTCTCCAGAATCTGCCATAGATTGGATATTCTTTGATTAAGTTTTGCTCAATTTCTTCTACTTGTTCAGTATATCCACGCTTTCGTAATTCATCAATGATTTGGTTAGTTCTTTCGATGCCATTTAGATTAAAATCCTTTAGTTTCGCTAATAAAGTTGAACTTTGATAATCTTCGAATTCGCTGTTTGATGTGTTTTCCATAGTAATATTTGTTTGCGATATATTTTATTGATTAATACAAAATATATCTATAAATAGAAATTAGTATTTAAGTACGCAATTTACAAAATATAGAACACATTGACAAGTAAAAATTAATCCTCTCCCATCAGCAAGACAGAAGAGGATTATTTGAATTTTAAAACACAAAAGAAAACTATTTATTCTTCAAGTATTTCTCAAGGAATTGGTCTTGCTCCCAGAGCAAATGGAAAATGTTTTCTTTGGCTACGTAGCTGTGAGATTCTTTCGGTAATAATACTAAGCGAACCGGAGCTCCTAAGCCCTTCAATGCTTGGAAATATCTTTCTGATTGCAAAGTGAAAGTTCCCGGATTATTATCGGCATCGCCATGCACGAGAATCAAAGGAGTTTTAATTTTCTC
>CAZIIZ010000692.1:0-438 GCA_964539225.1 uncultured Hyphomicrobiales bacterium
TAATCCAATTATTGATAATTACAATGGAGATTTCAACGAGATCAAAAATAATATAAATCTAATGATTACCACCATAGATATGATTTTTAAAGGTGTAGCCAGAGTAACGGCAAGTATAGCAAATGGCAACTTAGATGATAGAGGCAATGAATCGTTATTCTCCGGAGATTGGAAAGTATTGGTACACGGAATCAATGAAATAGTATTAGCATTTGTTAAACCGATAAATGTAACAGCCGAATATATTGATAGAATATCAAAAGGCGATATGCCTCCTTTGATAATTGATGAATACAAAGGCGACTTTAATGAAATTAAAACTAATTTGAACCAATGTATTGTAGCTGTGAAGCTGATGATTGAGGATGCCGGAGCTTTAGCCAAAGCTGCAGTTGACGGTAAATTGGATGTGCGAGCTGATGCCACCAAACATAATGG
>CAZIIZ010000692.1:448-1924 GCA_964539225.1 uncultured Hyphomicrobiales bacterium
ACATAATGGTGATTTCCGCAAAATCATCCAAGGTGTGAACGAAACTTTAGACTCCGTAATCGGACCTCTTAACGTAGCGGCAGAATATGTAGATAGAATTTCTAAAGGCGATATTCCTCCGAAAATTACTGACAACTACAAAGGCGATTTCAATGAAATCAAAAACAATTTGAATCAGTGCATTGATGCAGTCGCCAGCTTGACTAATGATTCGAAATCATTAGCGACTTCCGCAGTAGCTGGGGATTTAACTTCTCGTGCCGATGGAATGAAGCATAATGGCGATTTCCGCAATATTATTCTCGGAGTCAACCAAACATTAGATGCAATCACCAAACCAATGAATGATGCAGCGAATATTCTTTCTATAATGGCTACTGGAGATTTAACTTCGAAAATGGAAGGCGAATATAAAGGCGATTATCAGATTTTGAAGAAAAATATTAATACTGTACTCGATTCGTTAAATAATCTTATTACTCAAATCACTTATGCTGTCGAACAAGTAGCCGAAGCTTCATTCGAAATTTCGAGTACAGCAGACACTATTGCGGCAGCATCTGAGGAGCAAGGAGCTCAAGCTGATGAAGTTGCATCCGCAGTAGAAGCGATGAGCAAGACTATTACTCAAAATGCTATGGCTGCAAGCAAAACAGCACAAGAAGCTGAAAACAACGGTAGAATAGCCAAAGAGGGCGGCGAAGTTGTTGCTCAAACCGTTAATAAAATGAAGGATATTGCAAATGTAGTGAAAAAATCTGCAGAAAATATCGAAAGATTAGGCGAATCCAGCAAGCAAATAGGGGAAATTATTTCAGTAATTGACGACATTGCTGACCAAACTAACTTATTAGCTCTTAATGCTGCAATCGAAGCAGCAAGAGCCGGCGAACAAGGTCGTGGTTTCGCAGTAGTTGCGGACGAAGTTCGTAAATTAGCAGAACGCACCACAGAAGCTACAAAACAAATCGCATCCATGATTAAAGGTATTCAAAGCGAGACTCAAGAAGCTGTAATTGCTATGAAACACGGAAACGAAGAAGTAACCAGCGGTATTGCTCTTGCCGATAAAGCAGGAAACGCTCTTCAACAAATATTAGTAAGCACTCGAGACCTACAATCAATGATAAGCAAAATTGCATTAGCAAGCGAAGAGCAATCTTCTACTTCTGAAGAAATAGCTAAAAATGTAAATTCGATTTCGCACGTAACTAATGATTCTACTAAGCGAATTCAAGAAATTGCTAAGTCATCTGAAGAAATGGCAAAACTTACTGATAATTTGAAAGATTTAGTACAACAATTCAAAACCGAAGACTCGTTGAATATCCATCAACGTAGTGGTCGTTCTTTGAAAGGCAATATCGGTAAACAATTACCAGCCAAAGCATAACAATTATTGCTAATAATTGAAGCCAAATACAACAAATGCCCGCTAACTTAATTGGAAGCGGGCATTTATTTTATATAGTAAGT
>CAZIIZ010000693.1:0-1922 GCA_964539225.1 uncultured Hyphomicrobiales bacterium
CTGAACAGCAGACGACTATTCGCCCTGAACGCAATGAAATGAGTGGATCAGTTGGTCAATTTAAAACTTTGTTAAATCAATCTCAAAATGTACAGAGTTCTTCTGTGCCGGTGCGTGATACAATTCTAAATGCTTTATCCGCATCCGAGAATCGAATTGCTATGTTTAAATCGCTTCTATATTCTGACTTTGAAATGATAAAAATGAATGAATTGACTCAAAGAAAATATGGTGTAGAAATCCATAAAAAATATGCTATACCTATGGCGTGTCTGATATTCGTATTAGTAGGCTGTCCCTTAGGGATTAGAACTAAAGGCGGCAATTTCGGGCTTAGTGCTGCATATAGTTTAGGCTTTTTCGTGCTATATTGGGCTTGCTTGATTGGTGGAGAAAAGTTAGCTGATAGAGCTGTTATTTCCCCATTTATCGGAATGTGGATGGGCAATATCATAGTCGGTACGCTCGGAATTATCCTTACCTTAAAAGAAAATAACGAAAATTTGAATTTCAAGAAAAAGATAATAGGAATATTTAACAAAATATTTAGAGCAGCCTAAAATAATATTCCTGATTAGTAGTCTTTTGTTTCATAATTGTTATTATTAAATTAAAGAAAAGGATTACACAAATGGTAGATTTAAGCGTAAAATACATGGGTTTGGATTTGAAAAATCCTCTAATTGTAGCTAGCTCCGGTTTAACAGAAAATATTGATGGATTAAAAGAAATCGACAAATTTAATCCGGGAGCTATTGTTTTAAAATCACTTTTCGAAGAGGAAATTATCCGCGAAATGCAGGATAATATCCACAAAATGACTCAACCTCAGCATACCTACCCGGAAATTTATGACTACTTCGATTCAATCATAAATGAGGATAGCGTAAGCAAATATTTATTCCTAATAGAAGAAGCCAAAAAAGTAATTAAAGCTCCAATTATAGCCAGCATTAACTGCGTATCAGCGTCTAATGAATGGACCAACTTTGCTAAACGCATTCAAGATGCTGGAGCAGATGCAATTGAATTGAATGCTTTTATACTACCTACTAATTTAGAACTATCCGGCGAAGACAACGAAAAAATCTATTTCGATATAGTAGAAAAAGTAAAATCAGTAGTTACTATACCAGTATCTATGAAAATTAGTTGGTATTTCTCTAATTTAGCTTATTTTATTCAAAAGTTATCTAAGACCGGACTCGATTCAATTGTAATGTTCAATCGTTTCTATTCTCAAGACATCGACTTAGACAGACTTATTATCAAACCAGCCAGCATATATAGCAACGATGAAGATTTGTACAAATCTCTAAATTGGATAGCAGTAATGGCTAACCGTGTGGATTGCCAATTAGCTGCATCTACTGGCGTACATACTCCTGAAGCATATATCAAACAGATTTTAGCCGGAGCAGATGCCGTGCAAGTAGCTTCAGTATTGTATCAAAAAGGGATTTCGTATATTGATGATTTGAATAAAGGATTGGCTAAGTGGATGGACGAAAATGAATACACTAAAATTGAAGACTTCAAAGGCAAATTGAGCCAAGCCAAAAGTTTGAATCCTGCTGCTTACGAACGTGTTCAATTTATGAAATATTTCAGCGGCAAGCAATAATATTACCTTCCTTTAGATTTATGTGTACATCTTATATATTAAACCAGCTTAATCAGTAGTTCACTTTTTTACTCATCCGATGACTGCCAGTCATCGGATGAGTTGAAGATTAGCAAGATGTGGCACACCTTGGAGGTGTGCCACATCTACATCTTTACTCAATCTTAATCTCGCCAATTTTAATTGTTTCTTTCTGTTCTTTATCGCCTTTCAAACGCATCATTTTAGTTTCTTTTCGCTCATTCGGTTTACCGTAGTTTGTGTAAATATCCAAGAATATTGTTGTGCCTCCGGTTAG
>CAZIIZ010000694.1:0-1921 GCA_964539225.1 uncultured Hyphomicrobiales bacterium
AGGAAGAGTTTCCTGCATCCACTCGAAGACTCGTTCCGCAGGAATGACACTCCAAAAAGATGTGTATAATGGTCAGCGGAGGCGGGGTAGAGACATCCGAGCAATCCCGATGCTTGATCAATATAATTGTGCGATTTCTCTATACTTGATGCTCGAATGGCACAAAGTCCTTCGTCCCAAGGTTGTACTTCGCCTGTTCCAAGATTCAACAGAACAATTATTGCCACTGCGGAAAATACTATTATATGGCAATATTTGGTATCGCTATTCATAGATTATTCGATTCTTAATTTTATCCGTATATATAACATTGTTATTATTGTTATTCCACCTTAAATCGCAAAACTGTTTTGAGTTTATCTGCTGCTGTTCGACGTGGATCCGACAGATAGATCTCTCGATGAGTTTTATAGGTACGGTGGGCGTTGATTTCGGCTGCATATTTTTCCATTATCTCGAATGATTTCGGTTCGTCGTCGTAAGCTCCGAGATGAAGCATCTGAATGCAGTCGCCTTCTTCGATAGTTTCAAATCGGACTTCGCTTAATAGATTATGTGGCTTTTTCTTTTTGATGAACTCTATCATTGATAAAGCATAATTTTCATCGACGAAGTCAGGCTGATGAATCATCAATTTGAATACGTAATCACTTTTGGTAATATTTATTCCATTGCGTGCTTTAGCTGCATCATTAATATCCCAAACGCCTTCCAATGGATAGACAGTATATTCTGCATAATTATCGGGAGCATTATTTGATTTGGGACTCATCCTAATACCATAAGCAAGTGAATAGAGTACCGAAATATAATTTTCAAACTCGGGAGCATTCGGATCGCCCTCGCCCTCGATAGTATAAAATCCAAATTTAGGGATGGATATCTTCTCGGGTTTCGCTTTTGGAAGATAATATTGCTTTTCGCTCTTTTTCCATTCAATTTTCATGAGTTGTCCTGAATATATATTGTCGTTTTTAACATAGATAACGATTATCAATATACTCATATTTTACTAAAAATGATAATATGTGCATTTTTACCATGGCATAGATATATTTTATTTGTCGTTAAATGGAGCTGAAAGCACCGATATAAAAATATTTCATTGCTTATATCGTTACTAAAATATGGAAATTAAAGAACATATTGATTATTTGATTGATAGTGCCGAAAATGATTTAAAAGCGGCTACTAATTTATTGGAATCCGGTAACTTCAGCTGGAGTTTGTTCATTGGGCATCTTGTATTAGAGAAAGCATTGAAAGCAATTTACGTTAAAAGCTACAACAATTCAATACCACCCAAAATTCATAATTTATCTCGTTTGGCTGAACTGACAAATATTGAACTTGATATTGAAGTTGATAGGTTTTTAACTGTTGCAAATAAATTCCATATAGAAGGTCGCTATCCAGAGTATAAAACAGAATTTTTACAAAACTTGCACTAAAGAATTTGCTGAATCTAATTTCGACAAAATAAAGGAAGTATTCCAATGGCTCAAATCTCAGCTGATATAATTGACAAAATCAAGTTATTTGCCAAAGAGCTTGAAAGCGATAATCTCAATATCTCGCAGATTTTCTTGTATGGCTCTTATGCTAGAAATCAAGAAAATGCTTGGAGCGATATTGATTTGGCTGTAGTGTCGGATGATTTCACAGGAAATAGAATGATAGATTACGATAGATTTGTTGATGCTATTCTTAAAGTTGATCGCTCGATAGAACCAATTCCTTATAAAACAGAATTTTTCACTGCTGATAATCCTTTCGTTAAAGAAATACTTAACACAGGAATCAGGATTATTTAACTAATACCTTCAACCATTTATAAGTATTAGTTAAATAAACCCCAAAATAATAGTTCTCCAATTTTACAGTTAATCTTCACTTCAAGCACGGAAGTTAACAAATATTC
>CAZIIZ010000695.1:0-1919 GCA_964539225.1 uncultured Hyphomicrobiales bacterium
TCATTGACCAACCTCACTAAACAATTCTAATCAATAATTACTACTTCAATAATATCTGTATAAAACATACAATTATCTCCTTGCTTTTTCTTATTTTTGTTGTACTATAGAATGATATAGTTTTCTACTAAAAATATACATAAATTGAGAGAATGAAATGAAGAAAATTGCCATATTTGGAGCTGGCTCGGCAATCGCTTTCGAAACCGCTAAATGCTTTGCCAATAAAAAAGCTGAATTATTACTGCTCGGTAGAGATATGGAGAAAATGGAAGCCCTAAAAGCAGAATTAATTGCACGCTTTCAAACGGTAGTAAAGACTATGAAATTCGATGCTCTCGATTTCGATTCGCATCAAGAAGTATTCGCTAATGCAGTCGCTACTATGGGCGGTTTAGATGCTATATTAATAGCTCAAGGCAGTCTGCCGAATCAAAAAGAAACTGAAAAAGATATTAAAGCAATCATCCGTGAATTCAATACAAATGCTTTGAGTGTGATAACAACTGCCTCGCTCGCAGCTAATTATTTCGAGAAACAGCAAAGCGGAACTATTGCTGCAATCTCGTCAATTGCTGGCGACAGAGGCAGACAAAGCAATTATATTTATGGTTCAGCTAAAGCCGCAGTAAGCTCATTTATGCAAGGTTTACGCAATAGATTCGGCAATAGTGAAATTAAAGTCATTACTATCAAGCCAGGATGGGTCGATACTCCGATGACTAAAGATAAACCCAAAAGTTTACTATTCGTATCCGCTGTAACAGCAGGCAAAGGCATTTATGAGGCGATGGTAAATGGGAAAGATGTCGTGTATTTACCGGGCTATTGGCGGTGCATAATGTACATTGTCAAGCATATACCGGAAAGTATTTTCAAGAAAATGAGTTTATAATCAACTATTAAAATTGTAATGCTATATGGAAACGCAATTTCAGAAATATAAATTAGGATTCAATCGAGAAGTGAACTTTTTCGGCAATATGCTGAAAAGCAGAATCTGTTTAATTCTAAATATTAAATACAACGATTTATCGGCTTGTAGCGATATTCCGTTTTATTCATATATTGATAAAGATGAAATCAATCGCTATCAAGATGCGATAAGCTCCTTCCTATCTGAGCTTGATGTCGATACGGATATTCGAGAAATGTTTAATCAAGTCAATCAATTGGCACTCTCCCCCGCTTTCGCATTCGGACTTAACTCTGGCTTGCTTGATTTGTATTTGCAAAAGCAAAATGTCAAGTATGATTTATCGCAAGTTCACTCGTATAAATTTTATCAAATATCTACTGATTTATCGAAGCAAAAAACAATCGAACTGATGAATTCCGGCGAGTCATCGGTGAAAGTAAAATATTCAGGTGAGGCTGAAGAGCGTTGGCACATTAACAGATTGAATCTTAATCCGGGAATTAAATTCCGAATAGACATGAATAGGAAGTTTGATTATCAAGAAGCTTACGAAGAAATCCGTTGGATAGTCCCAGAAGCAATTGAATACATCGAAGAGCCTTGCTCTGAATTAAATAGACTCGAAGATTTAATTCGCCATAGCAATGTTCCAATAGCTCTCGACGAAACAATTATCAATCGAGAAATGACCGATAAACTTCGTCAGCTTGCCCAATATTATATTATTAAGCCGACTCTAATCGGAGACTTTGCATATATCAGCGGAATTATTGATTATGCCCGAAGCAACCACAAAAAAGTAATTATAAGTTCGGCTTATGAAAATAGAATAGGAATCCGCTCGTTGAAGCAATTGATTTGCTATTTTGGTTTGCAAAATAATCCAATGGGATTAGATACCGAGAAACTTATCGAACGCACTATAATAGAGGAGTAATTTATATGCCTTACTTTGGTCTATTATCAAATGACTTCGTCGTATTGCAGTCCGGCGAGACTG
>CAZIIZ010000696.1:0-1917 GCA_964539225.1 uncultured Hyphomicrobiales bacterium
TACTTCAATAAGCACATTGGCACTTTTGTCGAAATAATCACGATGGCATACGGCATTAATAATTGATTCTCGTAGTGCGACTTCAGGAATGTCAGGAATTTCTTCTCGCTGAAGTTTCTCGATTTTATATTCAACGTTGGTGTGGCGTTGTACGAATAGTACGGCATTATTAATATTATCGACAATATTGCCTTTGAAATCCTTTTTGTCGAGTATATGAATTTTCTCGTTTCCTTTAAATAGTACGCAGACGACTATTGCGTTATTCATTATAAAATCAATATCCTTAGCAAAGAACAATACTCCGGCATTAGTCAATTGATTATTATCAGCCAAGCAATTCAGATTGCGAAGCAAAGTAATTCTATCAATTGTAGGACTAATTCCGGCAGATTTAATAAAACTATCGAATGCCTTGTCGTCGAAATCAGTTTCGAAATCGGCTTGGTCATTTTTCAATTCATCAAAACGAATTCGTCCTTCTTTCTGGAAGAATTCAATGATTTCATTCCTTGTCAATTTTTGTGAGTTTGCTCCATTACGGATATAGAAACCTTTAGAGCAAGCATAAGGTTTGTCGATTCCTTCCGGCACATTCACGATGATAATATTTTCAGTCGAGTCGATATTGATTTCTAAATTTGGTTGTAAGGCTCTAAGACTATCTTGCACGATTGAGCGAGTACGATTATCAGTGGAAACTCCCTTGATAGTGCCGTCGTCTTTTACGCCAATCAAAATTTTGCCACCGGAAGAATTCGCAAAAGCACAAACTTCTTCGATAAATGACTTATCGAAAGATTCTTTGAACTCTAAATGGATGCCTTCGCCAGACTGAATTAGTTCATATATTTGAGAATTATTAAGCATATTATTTTCGGTTTCAAACATTTATTATAATAGTATTTCTACGAAATATCTAAGTAAATATAATGTTTTCGCTAATTATTTGTCTTTGAATTCTTCTCAATCAATAGCAATGAGAATATTACTATTCCCAGAAGCGGAGTGAGCAGAACAGAAATAATTGCTAAAAATTTTAGCTTTAAATCGTATTTCTTAAAATCCATAAATAGCAAAATCATTACTGTTATTTTTACGACGTATTCGGCTATAGTTGGGACGTAATCTTGGATAGACCCCGGACGCAAATTTTCAAACAGAACAAATCGCAAATAAAACCATGGCATACCAAATAATGCCTGAATTAATAATAAGATAACATATTTTTCAATAATTTTATAAAAATCTTTCATTGGGTATCATTTGGTTAGTGGAGAAATATTTATTTGCTAATACAATCAAAAAGAAAATAATGCCAATTGGATTGAGCAAAAATGTCAAGATAAGTATCGGAATTGAAATTATCCCTAATACTTTCATGTCTTTATACATTAGTACTACGATAAGCAAATTGAGAATATAGTCCAAAGCTCGCTCAAGATAAATAGTGCCTAAGCTGTGAGTATCGCCATTGGGCAATTGCGAAGTTAGCAAATTCGGCAAAAATGCAGTTATCAATTCGATGCTAATATTTACAATTAATGCCGAAATTACTGCTAATATTAAATACTTTTTCAGATAAATGGTCATTTGCTTATTCTCAATTTTCATATAAATATAAAAAACAGTTTTGAATTGTCAAACTCAAACTTACAAAATAATATCATTATTTCCAAAAGAATTATTGGAATGATGGGGAAAATAGCGAATGACAAAGCGGATTAAATTGCTACTAAATCTTCTAACAGCATTTCAATTACTTCTGTTAGATTTGTGCGGAGTTCTTCGATAGTTTCGCCTTGAGAATGAGCTCCTGCAAAGCCGGGAATATAGCCGACGTATAGTCCGGTTTGCTTGCATCGCTCAATAACTGCTGAATATGATTGCATATTTTCTCCATTATTAAATCGGATA
>CAZIIZ010000697.1:0-1913 GCA_964539225.1 uncultured Hyphomicrobiales bacterium
GTAATCAGCCAATTTATCCCATAATTTATGAAAGCGAAGATTTTAATGTTTTAGTTGCAGATTCTACTTTGAGTTTTAGTAAAAAAGAAATTGTACTAAAAAGTCCGACTAAAAATGAAACATATCCGCTTTCATTTTCTGTTATTTACCGAGATAATATTGTGTCCTTATTTGAACCGGGAGTTTTTGTTTGTCATAAACTTTCTGATTACTCTAGAAATGAAGAACTCGAAAAATTACTAAATACCAAGCAATTTGAATATCATTTGATGATTAATAATAATCTGTGCGGGCTATCTAAAGGTCAATATTGGGTATTCGACAATTCAAACAAGTGGAAGAAATCAAAACACAAAATCCCATTTAAAAAGAGACCGAAGCTTTATGAGGATAGTGAGTATATTGTCTATAGCGATTGTATGGGGGAATGGGGCGGAACGGTTTATTTTTATAATAAAGCTAATGATAGTACTTATTTTACTTCTGCTACTTGTGCGTGTTCGATTATAAAGACAGATAGCGAGTATGAAGTCCTATCGCAGTTAGGACACATGTTTGGAATTTCAGAAATACAATTAATTGCAGACCCACAGAAATTGTCAAACTTGAAAGATTATAAAACGAACCCAAATGATAGATATGCCCTTGGTCATTCGGATACATCAAAGCATTCTATTTCTCTGTTTCATTCATATTGGGGACAGATATTTTCAAGTTTTTCTTACAATGGAAAAACTATTTATATGGTTGATTGGCTCTCTCGAACATTTTTGGCTGAAATAAAAAATATAAATATCAGTATTGTTGATCCACTGTTTAATTCCAACATTGGTATTGATCAACCAATTACTACGAATTATCAAAATGGAGTAACATTAATAAATCTCGATTTATATAGAGTTGCTCGTGACAGAGAGGTGTCAATGATTATCATTAAAGGAAATGAAATAACCAAGATAGATTGGAACAAGAAACATGATAGATAGACTTTTAATAGCAATATTCTACAAAGTATTCATTTACAAAATCTAAACCCTCACCATCTTCCACTTCACAAATATATCATTATGAAATATCAATAATTTTCCTTAGTTTTGACGATGTAAAACGCATTATTTGAATTATTGATAGAGAAAATTATGCAGATTAAATTTGAAAAGGTGTTGCCATTCCCGATTCGCGAGCTGCCGTATCAGCAGTCGCAGATATGGGACAAGGACATCGCATTCGACTCATCGACTAAATACTTGGTGAAAGCTCCGTCCGGCACGGGCAAAACTACTTTCCTATCGATTATCTACGGCATACGCCGAGACTACGACGGCACTGCCAAACTCGACGGCATAGACATCCGCAAGATTAATTCCGCCCACACTAAGGAAATCCGCAGAACGAAGCTCTCGATAGTGTTCCAAGGCTTGAAACTGTTCGAGGAACTAACGTCGTACGAGAATATAGAAATCAAAAACAAATTGACTAATTATTTCCCGAAATCGAAGATAGAAGAATTCGCCGAGAGGCTCGGTGTGTCGGTGTTGCTCAATCGCAAGGCGGATATTTTATCCTTCGGTCAGCGTCAGCGATTAGCCGTAATTCGTTCGCTGTGCCAGCCGTTCGATTTCGTACTATTGGACGAACCTTTTTCGCATTTGGACGAAGCAAATTCTAAATTATGCTTAGACCTAATCAGCGAAGAATGCACTCGCCGAGGTTCGGGCTTCATATTGACTACTTTGGGCAGCGATTACGGCGGCAATTACGACGCAGTTTTGGGATTATAAATTTTTTAGTCTTGTCATTCCTGTGTAGCGAGTCTTCGAGCGGATACAGGAATCTCATCTTAGAGTTAAACTAGGTTTTTAGATTCCGGTATTTATTCGAAGACTCATAAAACCGGAATGACAGTTTAGTTT
>CAZIIZ010000698.1:0-1896 GCA_964539225.1 uncultured Hyphomicrobiales bacterium
CATTCTTTTTCTTATTTAGTAATTCACCAATCCATTTATTGCCAGAATTAATAGTAGCCCACATATTTTCATAAGTAGATTGCTTAGTCATTCCAGATTTTAATACAGACGGATTCATCCCATAGACTTCATCTTTAGTGTAGCCACAAGTTTCTTCAAAACTCTCGTTCACATATTCAATTTCGCCATTTTTATTGGTAATCAGAATTGCATTGGGACTTAGCTCGGCAATGAGAGACATTTTTTGAACGATTATTCTATTTCTAACTCTTTCTCGTATATCTCGAATAGCTACAAAAGTAGCAGGGCTACCTTGATATGAAATAATATTTACATTCTGCTCTACTGGAATTGGAGCTGTTTTAGTCTTTATCATCGTTTCATAAACATTCGGTACTGATTTACTCAGAATTCTACTTGTATGATATTCTTTTATTCTTACTGCTTCAGTGTCTGTATAAATCTCGAAATACAATTTCCCAATCAATTGATCTTTATTTAATCCGGTCAATTTCTGCATTTTAGTATTAGCAAATACTATATGTAAATTTTGAACAATAATTATTCCGTCTATAGATCGCTCAACTAATGTTCGATATTTTTCTTCGCTTTCTAGTAGCTTAGATTCGTTATATTCTAATTCCGATATATCTTGAATCAGAACAATCACATTATTTGGCTCACCCTCTAAACCTGCCAAAGTAATAAAATTAAATTTATACACAACGCCATCAATTCTGATAATCAAATTGCTTTCTATATTGTCAATTGCATTACTATAAGACTCTTCGAAACGTAAATAATCGCTTGGATTAAATATGTTTTCCAACCTTGATTCCAGAAATGCCTGATGCAACAATTCTATACTAGAATTATTCTTACCGCAATGAATATGCTTAATTTGTTGGTCTTTATTCATAAGCATTACTAAACTATTCGGCAAGTTTGATGCGATCAAACGGTACAGAGCTTCGCTTTTCTTTAATTCTTTCTCGATTCTGATTTTGCTAATTATATTCCACATATTATGAAAAAACGCTGATAGCTGATTGGCATCATCCTCATCGTATTCATTAGTTTTATTCCCTACCGCAACGACAGCTTTATATTTCCCAGCTTCAATTAATGGAATTGATACGAATCTAAACAACGGGAAATGTCCATCCGGTAATCCTTTTTTATTAGTTGCGGCAGCATAATCATTCACAATCACAGCCTTCCCCGTCTTCAAACATTCTGCCCAGATCCCTGCTTGCTCGATTGGATAATGATTTTCATAAAGTGCTGTACAATAATTAGCAGTAGATTCAGACCAAATTCCTAATTTAAGAGTTTTTTGATCATCATTAACAAAAGTAAAAAATCCCATTACGCTGTGTGTAATTTTAACAGCTTCCTCCAAAACAAATCGAATCAAATTATCTTCTGTATCTTCGTTGTGATGACTCATTTCATATAAAGCCTGTAGGCGTTCTTTGATTGTGTCATACTCTAACTTAGCTGTCTTGAGTTCAGATATATCAATTAGTATCGACAATACATACATTTCTTCGTTTATAACAATTATCGATGACGAAACTAACACCGGCAGCAGCTCCTGAGTGTCCTGCCTAATAATCAATGATTCCAGCGGAGAAACTTTTTCGCCATTTAACAGCTTAGAAATTCTCTTATTAACGGCTGATTGAGAATCTGGTGGAATAATGTCAAAAACCACCTTACCAATAATATCCTCATCAGACTTCAGTCCAAGCATATTTAATGCCGGCATATTCAAATAATCAATTCTGTAGGAAGAATGAATGATGATTCCGGCATTTACCGAATCAATTAGTTCATAGATATTGATTAAATCATCTAATTTTATGGAAATAAAAGCAACAAAATATCTTCTCT
>CAZIIZ010000699.1:0-1893 GCA_964539225.1 uncultured Hyphomicrobiales bacterium
TGGATTTTTAAAAAAACTACCAGCATTGCCTAACTCAGCAGGATCGGGAAGTTTGCGCTTTCTTATGCTAATCACTGCTTCTCGAACAGCATTTACCGTTTTTTCACTACCACCAATCTCCTCTTCGATATTACCGTAATGTGTAACTAGTGTTGGTTTTTTTGAAAGTTTAAAGTATACATGTGTGATGATTATTTTATGCTTGAACTCATTCTTAAAAATACTAGAACGATAATCGAAGTTACATTCAGAATTATTAAACTCAACTACTTTTTTTGTAATAATATTAACCCCCTCAACTTTTACAATGGTATCTTTTGCTTCAACACCGTATGCCCCAATATTTTGAATTGGACTTGCACCAACATTTCCTGGTATTAACGAAAGGTTTTCTAAACCACCAAATCCTCTAGTTACACTCCATTCAACGAGTGAATCCCAGTTAACACCAGCACCCACTTTAATTGTTAAACTTTCGGGTGTATCTTCAGCTAATTCAATTCCTTGAATCGTGGGATGAAATACTAACCCATTATAATTTTTAGTGAAAAGGATATTGCTACCACCGCCTAAAACGAGAATTGGTAGATCGTAATAGGATGCGTAGTTTAGAGAGAATGAAATTTTGTCAGTCGAATTTGCTTCAACAAAAAAGCGAGAATTGACATCAATTCCAAAGGTGTTTCTGGATTTTAAGGGGTAATCCTTATTTATCTCAATCATCTATTTTTTTTAACAAAGATAATCAATGCTAAACAATTCGCTTAGCTATGGGTTTTATTTCTATATTAGCTAACTATCTCAGATTCTATGGCTCGAATAATAATATTTGCTACTACCGATGAGCTTTCCGACCAGCGTGTTCATCGCACATCATTAACATTACATCAGGTTGGCCATAAAGTGCTTACAATTGGCCGAAGGTTAGAGAATACACCTAAATTACTGAAGAGGAAGTATGGTGTTAGACATTTCAATATGCTATTTAGAACTGGATTTCTATTTTATTTTTTCTATAACATCAGAGTTTTTATTTACCTGCTTTTCCATAAGTTTGATTTAGTTTGTTCAAACGATCTCGATTCACTACTAGGGTGTAGGTTGGGCTGTTTTATCAGAAGAAAAACAATTGTTTACGATAGCCATGAATTTTTTACTGAAGTACCTGAGCTTATTGATAGGCCAATTACTAAAAGAATATGGTTAATTATTGAAAGGATGTGCATTAAAGGGGTTAAATATTCAAGCACTGTTTCTGATGGCATAGCAAATGAGTACTATAAAAGGTATGGTATTCGAATGAGTGTGATTAGAAATTTGCCTTTTAGTAATGTGAATTTTGGACATAAGGGTGCTAGACCTACTATCATATATCAAGGTGCATTGAATAAGGGGAGAGGGATTGAACTTGCAATTGAAATGATGAAATATTTACCCTGCTACTATTTAATTATTGTTGGAACGGGCGACTTAGAACTTAAACTTCGGAAATTAGTAATTGAAATGGATTTAGTGAATAGGGTTGAGTTCAGAGGGCGACTTTCCTATGATAAACTACATGCATTAACTTCTAAAGCATGGATAGGTGTTTCCCTCGAAGAGGACTTGGGATTGAGTTACCATTACGCTTTACCCAATAAGCTATTCGATTATATTCAAGCACAAATTGCTGTTTTGGTTAGCGATTTACCTGAGATGTCGAAGGTTGTTGAAAAGTATGGTATTGGTATTGTTGCAAAAACTAGAGACCCAAAGGAACTAGCAGATATTGTTGAAGATTTTCTTGAGAAAAAGGTTAATCGTGAAAAGATTTTAAATAATATTAGTGTTGCCTATAATGAACTAGTTTGGGAGAAAGAGAAGCCCATATTTTTAGAACTATATAATAGAGCT
>CAZIIZ010000700.1:0-1890 GCA_964539225.1 uncultured Hyphomicrobiales bacterium
AAAGCACCAGCGAATATGATTGCCGAAATTTCAGCTTTGAATTCAGTAAAAGCAATTGAAGCATCGCAGAAATATACAAACAGTATGGATGTGAGCAAAAAGGCTATAAATGCTGAGAATGTATCAGCTGAAGGCGTAACGCCTTCTAATATTATTGGCGGTGAAGGCGTAATCGTCGGAATTTTTGACACTGGTATAGATTTGACTCATCCTGATTTCTCAAATGCTAACGGTACTCGCGTGCTGAAACTTTGGGATATGAGCGATAAAAGCAATTCCGGACCCGATGGATATGAAAGTTACAAATGGGGAAAAGAATATACCAAGACCTCTATTGATGCCGGACTTGGTGCTGTTGCTGAAATAGATGTAGTAGGTCATGGCACTCACGTAGCCGGAACATCTGCTGGAGGCGGTATGGTAGATGCTAAATTCAAAGGAATTGCTTATAATTCCGACTTGATTATAGTAAAAGGCATTAGAAGCGATGCAAAGGGCAGTTTTACAAATGAGGATATTATAGCAGGTTGCGATTATATTATCAAAGAAGCACAAAAACTGAATAAACCTGTAGTTATCAATATGAGTTTAGGCGGAATTATGGGTTCGCACGACGGTAAATCTCTTCTTTCGCTTGCCGTTTCAGAAATGGCAAAGCCGGGCGTTGTATTTTCAATCGCCGCCGGTAACGAAGGTCAGTACCCTATCCACTCTGGTGGAGCCGTGGAAGCTAATAGTGTAGTAGAATTACCAATATATCCGCAAAATATTTGTCAACTTATAGAAGATTTTGATGATTTTTGCAAAACGCCAAATGCTTACATGACAGCTGCTGATTTATGGTATTCTAAGGACGCAGTAGATAGCGTATATTTAGTCGCTTATGATGTAACTTCAGTTATGACCGGTTCACCAGTTATTTCAGCTAAAAGAGGATTCTCACTTGGAGAATCAGTTACGAATGAAGAATTCTTGACAGATGGCGGAGTACCTATAGCAATAATTTCGTATAACTCTGCTACCCCAAATATTTCTACAAATGGTGCAGGAAATTTTGGTTTCTATATGCATAATAATGGCAACACTAATATGAAGATTAGCAAGTATATTTGGTCTATTGCCGTTAAGACTAAAAATCAGGGTACAGTCGATATGTGGGGCGGTATAGCAATGCCTGAACAAGTTCCATTTACTCCAACTGTGGGAACTAAAGCATTTTTCTGCGACAATGCAATGATTATAGGTTCGCCGGGAGATGCAGACAGTTCAATATGCGTTGGTGCATTTAATACAAAGAATACATGGGTGGATATGTATGGAACTACTCAAACTAACGATTGGGTAATCGGAGATATTGCTGACTTCTCGTCTCGTGGTCCGTCGAGAGACGGAAGAGTGTTACCATTAATTACTGCTCCGGGACATGAAATATTCGCTACCAAATCGAAAGATTACGTAGCTGACAGTACAGACATTTTAGTTGGCGAGAAATACGTCGGTATGAGCGGCACTAGTATGGCGACTCCGCACGTAACCGGATCGATAGCTCTGATGCTTCAAGTAAATCCCAAACTCGGATATACTGAAATTGCAAATGTATTGGCTAAAACTGCAACTAAAGATGATTTCACAGGCAGCAGTAGAAATAATACTTTCGGACTTGGCAAGATCAATGTGCAAGCTGCGATTGATTATTTAATGGGCAAATCCGGAGTCGATTACGTTTATGCGAACGACGTGAAGGTATATCCGAATCCTGCATCAAATTCTGTTAGCTTCGAGCTTAATTCTGAATTTGAAACCAATAATATCAAGCTTGCTGTTTATAATTCCGTAGGCGAGCAAGTGTCGGATAATCTTAGATTTGATATTTCAGGCTCAAAATTGAAT
>CAZIIZ010000701.1:0-1885 GCA_964539225.1 uncultured Hyphomicrobiales bacterium
ATTATCAAAATGAAGAAAAAGGCAAGCGTGCTGCGGAGTTAATTATTGCAAACAAAGAACTGGAATTCCAAAGCGACGAAAAACATAAGCGAGCAGATGAACTAATTATTGCGAACATTGAGCTTAATTATCAAAATGAAGAAAAAGGTAAACGTGCTGACGAATTAGTTATTGCGAACAAGGAGCTTGATTATCAAAATGAAGAAAAAGACAAGCGAGCAGATGAACTAATTATTGCTAATTTAGAACTCGAATTTCAGAGTGATGAAAAGGGTAAAAGAGCTGCTGAGTTAATTATCGCTAATTTGGAACTTGCATTTCAAACTGAAGAAAAAAAGAAGCGAGCAGCTGAATTAATCATTTCAAACATTAATTTTGCACTAATGAACGAAGAAAAAGAAAAGATAGCTCAACAATTAGTTATAGCCGAAATTACGCTTTCCCTTCAAGCTGAATTACTAATTGCAAAAGCTAAAATTGAAGAAAGTGAGCAAAGATTCAGAACATATATTATGAGTGCACCCATTCCAATTTTTATTGCTGACAAAGATGGTAAATATACTTTTTCAAATCCTGCCGTCCATAATATGTTAAAGTATTCTGAAGACGAAATATTAAATATGACTATCGCTGATATTTTACCAACTGATCAATTGATAAACGGTATGTTAAGTTTTAGAAAAATACGAGAAACAAATAAAATATCAGATTTCGAACTTGAATTAAAAAGACGAGACGATGTGCTGATAAATGTTGTATTGGATGCCACGAAGCTCTCCGATAATGAATATATAGCATTTGTTAAAGATTTAACTGAACTGAAAAAGGCAGAGTTGATTATAAAACAGCAAAACAAAGAACTAAAAGAACTAAATGCCACTAAAGATAAATTTTTCTCTATTATTTCGCACGATTTAAGAAATCCTTTTGTCGCATTATTAAATAATGCAGAATTATTGCTGCGATATTATGATGACATGGATGATATAAAAAAGAAATCAATGATAAATGGTATTAAGAATGCCTCGCAAGCAACTTATTCTTTATTAGAAAACTTATTGGAATGGTCAAGAGCACAAAGTGGACTAATTCCGTATAATCCCGAAGAATTTAATTTGTTTATTCAGGTACAGAATTCAGTGGAATCTCTCAATATGGTAATCGAAAGCAAAAATATTACTTTACTTAATAATGTTTCTCTTGGATTATATATAGAGGCTGATTGTAATATGATTTCTACCATAATTAGAAATCTCGTATCAAATGCTATTAAATTTACTCCGGAAAAAGGAGTAATACAAATCAATGCTGAAGATACTGAAACTAACGTTCTAATTTCTATTACTGATTCTGGAATAGGCATGGATAAAGCAACTCAAGATAAAATATTCAAAATCGATAGTCTATTAACTACTCGAGGTACTTCTGGTGAAAAGGGAACTGGACTAGGATTAATGCTATGTAAGGATTTTATAGAAATGCACAAGGGTAAAATTTGGGTAGAGTCGAAAGTTGGTGTGGGAAGTACTTTTTACTGTTCATTGCCGAAAATTTAAAATTCTGTACCAATCTTATATTTTGATTTGACTAATATTCCTGCTAGAATGTATTTCATAGAATATTAATCGCCCAATTTCAGTCAAGTAGAAAAGGCTAACCATTATACACATCTCTCTGAGTTGTCATTCCGGTGGAACGAGCCTTCGTGCAGGAAATCCGTCTTCGGATTCAGCATAGTTAATCCAACTTCTTTTCTTGTCATTCCGGTGGAACGAGTCTTCGTGCAGGAAATCCGTCTTCGGATTCAGCGTAGTTAATCCAACTTCTTTTCTTGTCATTCCTGCGGAACGAGTCTTCGAGTGGATGCAGGAATCTAAAATTGTTT
>CAZIIZ010000702.1:0-1880 GCA_964539225.1 uncultured Hyphomicrobiales bacterium
TTAAACCTGTGTAATTTCTTTAAGTGACATCATATTATTAGGATATAATATTTGCGGATTGAATTAATAGATTAGATAATACTTCCTTTTTATCGCTCGGGTTGTGTTCAATGCCTCTTGCGTTCAATTCCTCAATAATTTGAGCTTTGGTTAATGGGGTTACATTCTCGCTTGATTCGATTTCAACTTCTTTAGAGTTATATTTCTTTAATTCGTCTTCTGTCATCCAGCGACCGTCGCGCATAAATCTTTGCTCTGCCATATGATTAGCTTAATGCTTCTACAACCTGTCCGGCAAATATGATTTCGTATTTAGCGCAAACAAGTTTAATAATTAAATTCTTTTCTTCTTGGGATAATTCAATTTCGTTGTTGCCTTGTAATTTACGGAATAACTTATATCGAGTTAAAACTTCAATAGGAGTAATTTCTCTATCGTCATTATCTAATAAAGACTTATTAATCAAATCCTCTAAAAGAATTTCTCTGCGATTAGAGGTTTCTTTAACTTTTCCATTTACAAGTTCCACACTTTTGAAGTTCTGCATTGCAGGCTCGCCCTTTGACGATGTAATTACGAGTTTTAAATTCGTCATAATTTTTTATTAAAATCTTAATTATTAAGAGATTTATACCGCCCTCTAATTACTTAAAGGGAAAGTAAATACCTTAATTAGTTTAAGGATTAAGCTGAACCGTCAGAACCGTACCAAGAGTAAGGCATATTTACAATACCCTGCTTCCAAAAACCTGTGCAGTTAACGCGAATTGCTTCGTTATTCTGACGAATAGGATCACGTAAAGTAGGATATTCTCCGACGCCAATTTTAAGCGGATTACCGTTTTCATCCTTAGAATCACGAGCAAACCAATTCAACTTGTTGGTAATATAAGGGGTTTCAATAATGGTAAATTCGCCTTCGTAAATATTAATATCGGCAACTTTGGTAGGAGTAATATTTTGAGCAAACAACTGCCTTGCTAACTTAGCGGCGGCGCTTCCTTTCTTAAAGATGAAAGTGTCAAAATCAATAATCATTGGGTTATTTGCGCTATCTACAAAAGCTCCGCCATATTCCAAAATAGCGTCAACCGCCGCTTCACTGAATTTAGCAGTACCTTTGTTTGTCCAACTTGCAGCTCCTGCTGTCTTCCAAGAGTGAACACCGCATAACTCAACACCGTCTGGAGCTTTATATTTAGCTGTTCCACTAAATGCTTCGTTCAAGAACTGGAACATTCCTCTTAAGAAAAGAGCTTTATTAGCGATTAAAAGCTTATTGCGTTTCTTTTTCAAAACTGCATCAACTTTAGTAGTAACATCGTTCTGCTCTCGGCGATATTCGGCTTCTTTCAGTTCGATTGCGCCGCCGAAACGGTTTTCCTCAATTATAACGCTAAAGCCGTCGTTAATATCTAAGAGAGGAGGAGTTTCATCAGAACTTAATTCTTTTGCTCCGTCCATACCCTCCGTAGAAGTGAAAATCTCAAAAACTTGGGTTGTGGTATATAAATCTACAATTCGATTGTCCTTGTAAGAATCAATCTTTTTTGCAAGAGCGTTGTCAAATGACTCGCTAATACCCTTAACCCTTTGTAATGCGTATTCGTATAGCATATTTAGGTAGGTTATTTATTTAATTAGAAAATTGGTTTTGCGATTCTGACTTCAATATTATTAGCAGAACCCACAACGCCTCCGTCAATAGCAGGCGATACAGTCAAAACCTTTAAAGTAGTCGCCGCTTGATTTAACTTCTGAACTCCGCCCGGTACTGATAAGTCATAATCTAGACCTCTCTGTGCCTTAGCATAGTTAGAAGCCCCTGCAATTTTTACAGTAAAATCATTCCCGACAGTTATTTCAACATCGGTTTCTC
>CAZIIZ010000703.1:0-1879 GCA_964539225.1 uncultured Hyphomicrobiales bacterium
ATTTTGGTATTTCGTCTTCCATAGAAACATTTTTCGCCTCTAGGGTCTGTAACCCATAAATCAATGTCTGTATTGTCTAAATCCCATCTTAAAACAATTCTCAAATCCAATGGCATTGCATAAATCAATCTCGAATCATATTTCTCTGTTATTACTTCTTTATAATGTTTGGCGATTAAAGTATTTAGTTCAGTTAAAACAGTCATTTCTATGCCAAAGAATCTATCGTCCCACTTGCCGAGAGTCACTGTATAAAATAAATCTGCTGCTTCTTGATAATTGCTCATTTCTTCATTGAGTATTGCTAAATCTCTGAAGCTTTGAGGTTCTTCTGCACGGATTTCGGCTATGTATTCGAAGATTTGTTTTGCTAAATCATATTTCTTCAAATTCTGCAATTTATAAGCTATTAATCTCATGAATTCTTGATTTTCGTCGCCGAGTTCGGCTATGTTAGTAATTACTTCTTCGGCATCATCTATATTATTCTTTTGTGTTAGCAATTCAGCTATATCAATATAGTACCCAATGACGTTTCCAAATTTAGTTTTGTATTCAAAGTATTTATCCCAGAATGCTTCTCCTTCTAATGCTTTAAGTTCTGTGAAATATGCTTCGGTTGAAGAATATGGAGTTAGAGTAGTTTTTGAGTTCATTTGCTGATCAACAATAGTATAATCTATTCTATCAGATGCCATACAACATACTTCCTGTGGCTCATATTCACTCGTAATAATTAGTTCACCCATATTAAAGATTGTATCTTTATCAATTAGTATCGGAACTGTTAACTCATCGCCCAAATAGCTAACCTCTATTTCCAATAATCCATGAGGAACTTTATACATAATAAACTGCCCATTGACTTTTGCTTTTACAAAACGATTTGTGCCAATAATCTTAATTGACGCAACAGCTGCAGGCGAAAAGTCATCAAGTCTAACCTTACCAACAAGTATTGCAGATTGATTATTTGGTAAACACAAATCATAATTATCCGTTATTTTGCTCAAGCTATCGTATCTTCTCCGATTTTCAGCTAATCTTTGATAGATTTCAATGTGGTCTAAACTATCTTTGATAAGTGATTTCTTAAAGTCTTTGAAATACCATTCTTTTCTATCAGCGAATTTCTTTATCAACGCTTCAAGATTTAATTTATCTTCATCTGTTTTCTTCATTTTTTGTTCAACAACCCTTGCACTATCCCATTCTTTCAATTCTTTCAATTTCTCATTATATTCTGTCATAAAAATCGAATCATTTTTCGGAGGATCAATTTTATATCTTATGTAATCCCAAGCGGTTTCTAATACTATCAGCGAAGTATTTTGGCTGACGATACCATATTTCTGACCGATTGAGAGCATTTCCGCTTTATTCTTCCTGGAATTCTCGGCAAGATTATCTAATTTCTTCTTTGCCCAAATTCGGCTTAATACGCCGGATTCAACTTTATTGGTTTTGGAATCAATTGTAATTGCTTCTGTTTTCTCAATTTTATTGCCATAACCGAAATTTAGTTTGAGTTGTGCTTTGTCAGAATTTATTTTTCCGGCGATTGATAAATCTTGCATTAAATTCTGTGAGCTACGAGGAAATATTTCTTCCGTCTCTGTTGAATTATTCTCGATTGATATTAATCTATATTGCTTTTCAGTTAATAGTTTCACTGTCTGTTCAACTTCTGAGTTCAATAAATTTATATATGAACCACCGGAATTATTAGCAATATCATTCAAATAATAATTATTAGCAGATAGATTCGAATTTATAGTATTTATCGGAGCATTTGAAGTAATTGTTTTAGAATTTCCAAGCGAAGAAATTCCATCAGTGAACATCATAATCATATCAGATTTACTTCGTGTTAAATCAA